>JANWVS010000700.1 GCA_025056835.1 Gemmataceae bacterium
GGCGCCGCCCATGGGGCAAGGGGCTGCTCGTGGCCGGCGGCGGCGGGCTTGCGCTGAGCATCGGGCTGTTTCCGGAAATGGTCGAACCGATCATCCAACGGGCTGTGCGCACGCAACCGCTGAAGATCGGCCTGACCGAGGCGCATCAAGCGGTCATCGCCAAGTTGCTGGAAGCGACCACGCCGGAGGCCCGCATTTTGTGGGAAGACCGCCCGGCGTCGCGAACGGCTTCGCGGTGGGCGGCGCTGCTGCCACGCCTGACGCAACGCCAATTCCTGGGCGGCCTCGACCCGGACGGTTTCATCGAACATGCTTCGATCAGTTTCCTCGATCAGCTTCTCGACGGCCGCCACATCAGTACCTGGTCGGACCGCCAACTGGAGGATTACTGTCGCCGCTACAACGTCGGCTGGGTCGTCGCCTGGACGCCGGCGGCCATCAAGCGCTTTCAGGAATGGCCCGGCGTGCAGGAGTCGACGCCGCTGCAAGACGATGTTCCCGGTCGTTTGTTCACGCTCAAACGGACCGACCGCGGCTATGCGCTGAAAGGTACGGCCACGCTCTTACACGCCGATTGCCGGCACATTACTCTCGGCGACGTCGTGCCCAACGAGGAGGGCATCATCGTTCTCAGCTTCCACTGGCAAGCCGGTTTGCGGGCCGCACCGAGCCGCGTCAAGGTGGAGCGCGAAGACGATGGCCATGATCCGATCGGCCTGATCCGCTTGCGCACCGACGGTTCGGCCGCCCGCGTCACCCTGACGTGGGACCGTCGTTGACAGACAATTCCTTTCGCCTTCTGCCAAGATTTCGCCACGATCGTTAGAATAATCTGGCAGCGGCTTCAGTTTCACGGCGCGGAACTGCCGCGTCTTCCCATGACGAGGATCCCATGGCCATTCACACAACCTGCCCGAATTGTGCGGCCTTGTTTGATCTTCCCGATGACTTGGCAGGTCGACGCGTGAAATGCCAGGCTTGTGAACACGTTTTTCGCGTGCCGGCGGTCCAACCGCCGCAGCCTCCCCCACGCTTGGAGCCCTTCCCTGCCGAATGGGACGCTGGACGACCTGCCAAGTTTGCAACCGAAGCTTGGCCGCCCACCCCGCTGAAAACTGAGCCGGCGCGACCACAGCCCCCCGGCCCCACCGAGCCGATCGTGCCGAAATTGGAGATTTCGGGATTCCACCAGCCGCCGCAGGCTATACCGGTCGACCACGCCGACGATCCCAAGGCGGTGTTGGCTCAGCCACTGAATCGCGACGAAAAACCAACGACAGCCCCGCGCCAGACTTCGGTCGTGGACGACGACTTATCAACTCCCCGTCCACCTCGACATCGCAGGGCGGATCACATCGTCCGATGGTCCGGCAACCGCGGCGCCGACCGCTCCTACGACCCTTGGGTCGTCGTGGGACTTGCTGGTGGAGCGCTCTTGTTGATCGCCCTATTGGCCACCACCTTGATCGCCGTCAACATCCGCCGACAACCGGCTGTCTGGGTGCCGGGACCGATCCAGCCGCCCCCGTGGCCGAACAACGGCCCCATCCGCTTCGAGGACAAAAAACTCGAAAT
>JANWVS010000701.1 GCA_025056835.1 Gemmataceae bacterium
CCTGGTAACGGGCCATGATCGCCGCTTCGCCGGACATCTCCAGCGAGCGGACCAGACCAGCGCCATCGACGACGGCGATCTCCGTATCGTTGCTCTCGTATTGCGCCCGTTGGGTCACGTCGAGCGTGGAGTTGTCGCTGTAGTGGGCGATGACGCGGATCTGCTGGCGATTGTTGCGCGTCAGGATGCTTTGCGCCGGTTCCACCGTAATCTTGACAATCACCGGGTCTTTTTCGTTGCCAAACGGCATGCCGGAGGCGATCCAGCGGCGGATCAATTTGTACTCATCGGAGCCGACTTCCATGCGTTTGCCGCCGGCGTGCGCCACTTGACCGGTCGCCTTGGTCAGCAGCAAGCTGCTGTCGGGGGCCGCGGGGAACAACCGCCGGCCGCGATTCTCCTTGACCAACGTTTGGTAATCGAGTTCGGGCACGAAGCCGAGCAACGACAAGGCGAAGCCGTTCTGGCCGCCCGACTTGCCGTGGCAGCCGCCGCCATTGCAGCCGAGCTTCGTGAAAATCGGGACTATGTGGTTGGTGAAGTTGATCGGCAGGTTGACGTCCATCGCCTCGGTCGTCAGCGCGAGCTTGACCGTTTTGTCGCCATAAGTCGCCGTGATCTCCGTCGTGCCGTTGGCCAGTGGGAGGATGCGCCCGGCAGTGGTCACGCGCGCCAAGGCCGGATTCGCCACGGTGTATTGCACGTCGCCGGTCAAGTCTTGCTTCCGACCATTCTTGAGTTGACCCGTCACCACCAGCTGGGCGGAGTCATCCTGACCTTTCAGTGCCACCACCGTAGGCGTCACGCTCAGGGCAACCACCTCGCTGGCCGGCGGTAGGGCGACCGCGTCGCTCGACACGGCCGACTTATGGACTTCTTGAGCAACCGACGCCGCGTCCAACATCCCACAGACGGACAAAGCGAGGAGAAAATGACGTAGTCGCTGCATGCCGATAACCCCCTCTTGGCAGGTGGAAGGCGAAAAGCCCTAAGCCTTACGCCGGTACGACCGTCCGGGACCACGTTCAGCAATCGCGGACCAGACTTCAGGGTGGGAGGGCGAGCCACCCGGCAGCGCCGTAATCTCCGTGGCGCTCGCCGCAGTGGTCATAATGATAAGATACCTAAATTTGCCATTCGTGCAAGTCGGGAACCGACGACAATTACAAAAAGCGGGGCTGTTCGATTGTGCCATGAATCCTCTTGCCCCGGTCTTGAACCGGTCCGGTTCATCCGAAACTTACGAGTTGCGCCGCAAGCGACCTGTGAGCTTGCTGAGCTACTTGGTTATTTTTTTCGAATCAATCCCAAGCGCAAGAGGTCAGCCCCGCGCGTTGGCTCCACGCGAAGGTTCGCCGGCAGCGCGAGTTGTTCTAGCGTGGGCAGGTCCGGCTGAAACGCCTTGACCGGACCAGCGTCGATCAACAGTGGGCTTTGTTCCCCGACAGGCCCCCATAGGCTAGCCCAATGGGTGAACGGATGGGCCGCGCCAAGGCCCTCGGCGGCGAGGAATCCTTGCAAGCGGTCTCGGGCGAAGACATTGTTTC
>JANWVS010000702.1 GCA_025056835.1 Gemmataceae bacterium
TGCCAACGTGCGGCGCGTCGCTCCGCGCGAACTAACAGGAGGCAAAAATGATTCAATGGATCTTCAACAACTTCGTCGGCGGCCGTGTCGCGTTTGGATTGCTCGTCCTGCGCGTCGTGGCGGGCCTAGCGATGATGCTCCACGGCTGGCCTAAAATCCACAAGCCGTTTAATTGGATGGGCGATGCGTTTCCCGGTTGGCTCCAAGCACTGGCCGCTCTGAGCGAATTTGGCGGCGGCCTTGCTTGGATTCTGGGTTTGCTGACACCGTTGGCGTCCTTTGGAATTCTGTGCACGATGGCCGTGGCGACACATTTCCATGCCGTGGTGCAGGGCGACCCGTTTGTTGCGAAAGGGTCCGGTGGATCTTACGAGTTGGCGTTACTGTATCTGTGCATCGCGCTGCTGCTATTACTTGCTGGCCCCGGTAGGCTGTCGCTCGACGCGCTGTTGTTCCGCCGGAAAACCTGAGAGCGTGTGTGGGAGCGCGGCCGACGAGGCGCGGTTGGGGCGCTTATGCTGCGTCGGGGTTACGGGCTGACTTTGAGGCGTTCGTAATCTTCTCCGCCTTCCATCATCACACCCTGCTCCTTGTAGGTCTTGAGCATGAAATGCGTGGCCGTGCTGGTAACTCCCTCCAGCGTGGCGAGTTTTTCAGCGACGAATTGCGCCACTTGCCGAAGACTGTGACCCTCCACGAAGATCAGTAGGTCGTAGGCACCAGACATCAGAAACAGCGACGTCACCTCGTCGAAGCGCGCTATGCGGCGTGCAATCCGGTCGAACCCGCCCTCGCGCTCCGGTTGGACCTTGACCTCGATGACCGCTTTGACAAGGTCGCTGTCCACTTTATCGTCGTTGATGATCGCCTTATAGCCGAGGATGATTTTTTCGTCCTCATACTGGCGGATGCGCCGCTCCACCTCCGCCACCGGTAAATCGAGCAACTTCGCCAGGTCCGCTGGCGTTCGAAGCGCATGCTCCTCAAGAAGCTTCAGTAATGGATCCATGCCGGCAGTCTAAGGCGAGGGTGGTGAACTGCAATGGGAAACTGCAACGACTGCATGTGGCGACTTGGGCTTGACATTGTGAAAACGGTCAGATAAACCGCTTTACCATGAGAGCAATACATCCCTGCGCTTTCACCAAGCTGGCCGTTTTCACGGCAATCACGTCGTTGCCGTTAACCGCATCGTTCGCCGCAAACCTTGCTTTCGACTCCGCTGCCAACTCCGCCTACGACGATGGCTGGCAAGCGGGTGACAACGGAGGGACAGGCTTCGGCCCTTGGACCTTCTTCTTTCTGCATCCCGACTTAGATCGCAACGGCGTGTTTATGGGCTCCTCCGCCAATAACGGCGAGGCCCCCTCGGGCAACATCGACACCGCCGGGCGATCTTGGGGGCTGTACGCAAATTTCATAACAGGGCCCGGTGGTCCACAGATAGGTGGCGTCAGTGCCGTTCGTCCCTTTACGGGCGG
>JANWVS010000703.1 GCA_025056835.1 Gemmataceae bacterium
GGCCTCTCAACGCACCCACCCCCGCCGCGTCAGCACCTGTACGTCGCCGGGGAAACACGGCCGCAACATCTGGAAGGTGTTGCCCGCCACTCCGATCAGATCGAGTGTTGCCGCCCCGTAATTGCCCGCCGCCAAGTTGTCGCCGACATTTAGCGTACCTCCGACGGCCCGCACCCCGTTGATGAGCCGCACGCCAGTGCCTAGGCTACCGCCAAGGGCACAAGGGTTAGCGAAGGCCAGACCGACGTTGACCCCCGTGCCAGCGACCTCGCCGACGACCTAGGCTCCCGAGTGGTAGTCAACGACATCGTCATAACCGAGTCCTCGACGCACCCGACCGGTCAGCCCCATGCTGACCGTATCGCCCATGCCCGCGGCGAAATGGCTCGTTTGCGCGAACCAGCCGGTGCGGTGGTGACCCAGAACGGAATCCCAACGCAGGATTCGTTCCGGCCCAATTCGTCGAGCGATCCACTCGAAGACGTCTAATCCACTTGGGTCGGTGTAGACTGTCGGAGCGTTGAAGACGGTGCGGTAGAGATTCACATCCCCTGCCCCGTAGCGAATCGGGTCGAGGCTGGTCCAGCGGCCCAGCGTCGGCGAATAGTCGCGATGGCGGAAGTGATATAAGCCGCTGACGGAATCGAACCGGCCGCCTTGGTGTAGGTAGACCCAAGCTACCGTACTCGCCGGCCGAGAACCCCAGGTGCCGGTCAGTATTGTGACCTGGCCAAAGGGGTCGTAAACGTAGCATCCGACGAGGTTGCCCGCATCGTCAAAGAGCGTTTTCACATTATAATTCGCATCCTGCACCACCCACAAGCGTTGCTCCAGCGTGCCATCGCCGTTCGCATCTCGGTCCCGCAACACCAGGGCATCGATGTAGACGGGGGACCAGACGTACTGCACTCGGGGGACTGACGTACCCCCGCTCCCCACTCGCTCCTCCAACACCTGCCAGCCGGCGGAAGCTCGGAATGAAGTCTATGTTCGAGGATGTCGCGCTTTGGCAATCAGTTCGGGTAGCGTCGCAGTGGATAACCAATTCGCATCTAGCTGAACACCATAGCGAGCGTCCTCTGCTAATCTGCGTAAGAAATCCACTAGTGTGCCGCGTAATTCTTGCTCGCGCGGTTGGCTTTCTTTACGACCGCGGATTTCTACAGGACCAATTGGCACGCCAAGCAACCACCGAAGCCATTTTGGCCCACGCGGTATGTAGAGGTCGTCAACATGAAAATCCATAACATATCCTTCAGAATCTTAAAAAATATATTCACCTTGAAGTACATCACGCGACTCCATCGACCGTGCAGCTTCATCGATCGAGTCATAAAT
>JANWVS010000704.1:0-1013 GCA_025056835.1 Gemmataceae bacterium
GGCGATATTTCTAGCATATCAGCGAGTATGTTTAACACTACAAGACGGGTTTGCCTTGGTTCAGTATGACCTTCCCTTAGGGGAATCCCTCTGTGATCTAGTAAATCATCAGGTTGAGGCCAGTTTCGCTAGCTATCTCTTGAATAACAACTGTTCACAGGTCGGACTGAATCCTGATCCTATGTGTCCGTGACAGCAACGATGACGGTAACCTGGACGAACGGCCGTACGTTGTGCAGGCTACCAAATTTCAATGTGACGGCAATCGTTAACGATGTGGGCAACGTTGTCGAACGCTACGTCTACGACCCATTTGGCCAAGCGACGGTCCTGGCTTCTAATCTGGGCTGAACCGCCCGGCAGGTTCGGGGTACGCCTGGTTCTACCTGTACTAGGGCGGCCGGTTCGATGCGACGAGTGGCCTGTACCACTTCCGCTATCGCGACTACTTGCCCAGCCTCAACTGCTGGAAGAACTTAGATCCGATTCGCTACGCCGCGAGAGATGTGAACTTGTATCGGTTCGTCTGCAATATCCCGAGACACAGAGAAGTTCGGGCGTGCATCCTTATCCTTAAGCAAGGAAGGGAGTACATTCGGCAAACTGGACATGCCGCTCAGGTGGTCTTTGGCGGTTCTGAGGACGGTCGTGGCATTTCTACTAGTTCGTCGTACAACAAAGCATGTCAAACATTCAAATGAATCACGGGTGTTTGTAGATGCAAAAAAAAAGTAGCACGAAGGAACGAATGTCGTTGGTTGTAAGTCTTGCCAGCGGCGATTCGTTCCGAAGGCCATGACGGTGCAAGTCCTGAGCGGTTACGTTTCCATTTGAAGTTCTAGATGTGACAATTTGTTATCACCAAGGGTTAAGTGGAGGCGGCGGGAATTGAACCCGCGTCCCGGTGCGCGTCCATGCTGGCATCTACGTGTGTAGTTCGTCTTTTTTCGGAAGGCTGTCCAGCTAAGGCTTCCCTCCGTGTTCGCTTCCGGAAGCTCCGACGAACAGGATCT
>JANWVS010000704.1:1023-1260 GCA_025056835.1 Gemmataceae bacterium
GAGCCTGATAGTACTGCCGCTTCCTGCCCTCTCAGGCTAGGACAGGTCACGGTCGCGAGCGTCGATTAAGCCGCGAGAGAAACCTGCGGTTCGGCAGGTTGGTTTTGATCAGCTTTTTTCGTGGCCTGCTGATCAACCACGACACGCAGCCAGTCACTTCCGTCGCCCGGTCGAAACCTTTCGCCCCCGAGCATGGGCTGTTCTCTCTCTTAGAGAGACGCATCCATTCTATCGGTT
>JANWVS010000705.1 GCA_025056835.1 Gemmataceae bacterium
TGGGGCTTGATAGCTTTGCAATCTCGCAAGCAGGCTTGCTAGTGTGACATGGTATTCAATCTTTCCCCTCTCCCACCCGAACCCGACCTGCTCCACGCGGCTACCCCGTGAATCAAGCACGACCGGCGTTGGTTGCACGGTGCGGTTGTCGGCCTGCTTAGGCCTGATGCCACGATTGCCGCCGGTGGTGCCGGCCACCTTGATGATCGCCCTGGACCTCCCCTCGACGTCCCGTCGTCGCGGACGAACGGCCAGAGGTCCTCACGCGGGTCGATGTTGGAGCCGCGAACGCCAGTGAGCAAGTGCAGTGGTATCGGATCGACCACCAACTTGGTGCGGCTGGTACTGGACGAGAGTGGGGTGGTACACGACCAGATCGTTTACGACGCCTTCGGCAATATCGTGGTCCAACTCAACCTCCTGCTAGCTAACATGATTTCCGCTATCGCGACTACTCCCCCACCCTCGGCCGCTGGATCTTGCTTGATCCCCTGCGGTATGACGCAGGGGACGTCAACTTCTACCGCACCGTCTTCAACGCCCCGATCACTATGACGGATCCGACCGGCCTTTCAGGTGTCGGTCACCACTGGGTTCCAGTGTCCCTCCGTAATGATCCAAGTATTAGGAAACTGCTTTCCGATGACGCTATCAATGTAGCTTTAGGAGCCGTATCAGGGTACATTGGTAAACACAATTTCGGTACCTACGGCGGTGTCAAACATTCAGAATATAGTGAGTTGTTAAAAGAGCAGTTAAAACATTAAATTAAAGCCAATAACATTAGCGAAAACAACAAAATGACGGGCGCACTAATGCAAGAGTTTGCGGAACGGATGCGAGATGGCCTTCGATATGACGGAAAAAAAACATTCGCGAACTTCTAAATACAACAAGATCGGT
>JANWVS010000706.1 GCA_025056835.1 Gemmataceae bacterium
GCTTTCTCGGATTGCATCCAGGAGTGACTGGTGAATGTTGTCGAAGATACGTAGCATTGCTAGAGCAAAGCAGATTGTGCCAATCAGGGAACGGACGTCGGACGGGGGAGATCAAGTTATCTCTTCCCTGATAAATGTTACAGTAACAACTAAGATGATCCACAACAATCCTCATTAGTTTACTTCAGAGTCTTCCATCCTGAGACCGGTCTCGAAAATTCGCTCTTCAGCCCTGCCGCCGCGGGTGTTTACTATGTGGATGCGATCACGCCTGGGATGTAACCGGCAGCAGGAATACGGTCCTCTCTTAGTTATCCATCACCAACCCCCCGAATTTGACAGTCCACACGATCCTGATGAGTACACCTTCACAATCGGCTATGGTTCCACCAAGGGCATATGGGTCGGTCGGGCATTAGCCATCGACCCTGACGCCAACGATGCCAAAATGACTGGAATGCGGGGAAGAAAATCGTCCCCAATACCTTGGGGCAAGGACAAGAAAAAAGATAATTGGGTCTTGCCCGATGACGGTGGTACTGTGGCCAGCTGGCACTCTTATGTTGTGAAGAATGTGACAGCCGCTGGTGCCGAACTGTATAATCCGTGGGGAGATCGACACATCACTATTTCTTGGAACCTGCTCAAAGGCTTCATCCAGTTGGTTGACGTCTAATAGTACCGAGGAGGCATTCATGAGTCGTTGTCGATGATTGACAGCTTGCGGAGTGCGACGGAGTTTGCTTCTTGGCCTGCTAGAGTTGATGGCTGTGCCAAGCCAAGCCGACAAACCGCAGAAACCGCCCCAGAAATTTTACTTTCAGGCCGGTCCTGCTCCACGGGGCCAGGTGGGTACTGA
>JANWVS010000707.1 GCA_025056835.1 Gemmataceae bacterium
TTCGGCGCGGAAGGCATCGGGCTTTGCCGCAGCGAGCACATGTTCTTCATCGAAGATCGCATCGACCGCGTGCGACAGATGATTCTCGCCAACTCCGAAGAAGAACGCCGCGCCGCGCTCAAAGAAATTTTGCCCTATCAGCGCGTCGACTACTACAACATCTTCAAAGCGATGAACGGCTATCCCGTTACGATTCGCTTGCTCGACCCGCCCCTGCACGAGTTTTTGCCAAAAGACGAGCGCGCTCAACGCTTGCTTGCCGAAAAACTTCGCAAGCCTTTCGAAGAAGTGCGCGAGCGCGTCGAAGCCTTGATCGAAGCCAATCCGATGCTCGGTTTTCGCGGCTGTCGCTTGGGCATTCTGTATCCCGAAATCACCGAAATGCAGGCGCGCGCCATTATGGAAGCCGCCTGCAACGCCACGAAAGACGGCTGGAAAGTCTTTCCCGAAATCATGATTCCGCTCGTCGCCGACGTCAAGGAACTTCAACACCAAGCCGACCTCGTGCGCGCCGTCGCCGAAAAAGTCTTCTCGGAAAAAGGCATTCGCGTCGACTATCTCGTCGGAACGATGATTGAAGTTCCGCGAGCCGCGCTCCTGCCAACCTATCTTGAAAAGGACATTTACGCGCGCGATCCTTTCGAAGCGATTGACCAAGCGGGCGTGGGCAAGTTGATGAAAATGGCGAGCGAAGACGGACGGAAAGCCAAGCCCAAACTCAAACTCGGCATCTGCGGCGAACACGGCGGCGAGACAACGAGCGTCGAGTTTTGTCATCGACTCGGCTTCGATTACGTCTCGTGCAGTCCGTATCGCGTCCCGATTGCGCGATTAGCGGCGGC
>JANWVS010000708.1 GCA_025056835.1 Gemmataceae bacterium
CCCTGCTGCCGTTAAGGAGTGCTCACCTCGACGGCGATCTCATCCTCCCACGATCCGAATCGCTTTTGCAACACTATGTTGCATTGGCGCAACAGCCCTCGTCCCGGTCGCGATTCCTAGGGGATCGGCCAGTTGTCGATCAGTCGCGTCCTGCCCACACGGGCCGCGATCAGGGCGCGGGCCGGGCGCTCGCCGGGGGCGGGCTCGCCGAGATCCCCGGCGCGGCGCAGCACGGCGTACTCGGGGGCGAGACCGGCAGCCTCGAGCCGTGCCCGCCCCTCCGCCTCGATCGCCCCCCGCTCGCCGCCGGCGAGCCAGGCCTCGGCCATCCAGCGCAGCACCTTGGGAATGACGGCTGCCCGCCGACGCTCGTCGGCCGCGAGGTAGGCATTGCGCGAGCTCATCGCCAGCCCGTCGGCGTCGCGCACGGTGGGCACGCCCACGATCTCGATTCCGAGCCCGAGATCGCCGACCAGGCGCCGCACCAGGAGCAGCTGCTGGTAGTCCTTCTCGCCGAACACGGCGATCTCCGGTCGCACCAGGTGGAAAAGGCGCAGCACCACGCTCGCCACCCCGTCGAAGTGGCCGGGTCGGCTCGCGCCGCAGAGGATGCCGCTCAGCCCCGGCACGTGGACGCGGACCGCGGCCGCAGTGCCGAAGGGATAGATCGCCTCCGACGCGGGCATGAACACGAGGTGGCAGGCGGTCCCGCCGAGGGCCGCCAGATCCGCCTCCGGCGTGCGCGGGTAGCGCTCGAAGTCCTCGCCCGGCGCGAACTGGGTGGGATTGACGAAGATGCTCACCACCACCC
>JANWVS010000709.1 GCA_025056835.1 Gemmataceae bacterium
CCATATGCGGGTGGACGTGCAGGAACTGGACTGCGACTTCTACGCCTTCAGCGGGCATAAGGTCTATGGTCCGACCGGCATCGGCGTCCTGTACGGCAAGGAGGAGCATTTGCGGAGGATGCCGCCGTGGCAGGGCGGCGGCGACATGATCGCCTCGGTGACATTCGCCAAGACGACCTACGCCGATCTGCCCAACAAGTTCGAGGCGGGCACGCCGGACATCGCCGGGGCGGTCGGCCTGGGAGCGGCGATTGACTACGTCGAACGGGTCGGCATGGAGAACATCGCTGCCCATGAGGAGTCGCTGCTCCAGCATGCCAGCCGCCGGCTTCAGGCCATACCGGGTGTGCGGATCATCGGCAAGGCGGCCCGCAAGACCGCGGTGATATCGTTCGTCGTGGACGATCCGCCGATGTCGGCCCTGGACGTGGGGGTGAAGCTGGATTTGCACGGCATCGAGATCCGCACCGGCCACCATTGTTGCCAGCCGGTCATGGACCGCTACGGCATTCCGGGCACGGCCCGCATCTCCTTCGCCATGTACAACACCATCGCGGAGATTGATTACGTGGCCGAGGTGTTGGCCAAGATCGTCCACGAAGCCGCGGGCAAGGCGCGGCCGACGCCCCAGGTGCCCCGGGAACTGATCTTCCCCAAGCCGTTTGCCCCCAGCCCCGCCGTCGCCGCCGCCAAGCTGATCGAGACCTTCGATTTCCTCGAAACCTGGCCGGAACGCTACCAGATGATTCTGGAGTTCGGCAAGAAACTGCCGCCCATGCCGGAGGAACTCAAGAC
>JANWVS010000070.1:0-3828 GCA_025056835.1 Gemmataceae bacterium
CGCGATACTCGAAAAAGGTGCGGGCGCCATTCATTTCTTCCGTGACGCTGATCGGCACAATCGGCGTGACGATCAACTGCGAATGGGCGTGCTCCAGCGAGGCACCGGCCGCGGCCCCGGAATTCTTGAAGATCATGCCATAGACCAGGCGCTGGTCTTTCTTCAAGTCGAGCAGGCGGTCTCGGTAGGCGGCGAAGACGTCGCGGATGTGGTCTGCGGCGAGGCGAGCCAGCGATGCCTCGTGAAACGGGCACTCGATAACGACTTCATGGGCACCGATGCCGTTCATGCGGTCGTAGATGCCTTCGCCGCGCTGGCTCAATTCCCCCTCGATTTGCAGGGCGGGAAAACGATTGGGCACCACGCGAACCCGCCAGCCTTGGCCGTTGGCCGACGACGCAGGGTCCCGGTACGCGAGTATTTCGCCCGGCGTGTAGATTTCGTTCCCCTCGCAAAACGGACAGAGACCGCCCGGCTCGAAATCCGGCTCGCGGCTGTGGACGGGCCGGCGGGCCCGGTCGGGAGCGATAATCACCCAACGGCCGACGATAGGGTCTTTGCGCAACTCGGGCATGTAAACTCCTCGGGTCCCGGCGCTGCCCGCGTGGTGTTGCTGGCGACGGCGTACCGCGGGCGTACATTAAGTCATTATGTCGATTTTCTCCGGAAAGGACGGCCTCACGGTGATCCCAGGCAAGCGGTTCGTCGGTTGCTTGATCGCGGCCCTGGTGCCGCTGGCGTGCGCAGCCCAGGACGGCGGCACGCGGCTGAGCAAGCGCCACGGCTTCGAGTATGCTCCGGAGCTGTATCCGCAGGCCACGCCTCAGGAAGCCCTGGCCTCGGTTGTCAAGGCCATCGACCGCAAGAACATCGATTATTTGCTCGCTCACCTGGCAGACCCGGAATTCGTCGACGAGCGCGTCGTAAACTATGCGATGCTCGTCAAGGGGGATGAGCGCGCTCGCCTCGTGCTGGCGTTTGAGCGGCTGGTTCGCGAAACGACCCAGCACTTCCGCGAAGACCCGTTGCTCGTCAAGGAGCTGCGCCAGTTTCTTAAGGAAGCCGACTGGGAGGTGCAGGACCAGACCGCGGTGGGAGTCCTCAAGACGCCTTCGCCGCGCCGCGTTTTCTTTCGCAAGCTCGAAAATCGGTGGTTCTTGGAAAATCGCCAGCAATAAACGGCGGCGGCGTGAGGTGGACGGCGCCCGACACCTGCCGCGGGGCGCGGTGGGAGGAAAGTGGGCAATGGCGGATGCGATCATTGACCTTCGCAGCGACACGGTGACGCGGCCGACGCCGGCCATGCGCGCAGCCATGGCAGCCGCCGAGGTGGGCGACGACGTCTTCGACGACGACCCGACTGTCCACCGGCTGCAAGAGCGGGTCGCCGACCTGCTGGGTAAAGAAGCAGGCCTGTTCGTGCCTTCGGGGACCATGTCCAACCAGATCGCCGTCAAGCTGCACGCCGGACCAGGCGATGAGCTGCTCATGGACGCCGATTGCCACATCTACAACTATGAGGTGGGAGCCCCGGCGGCGCTCTCCGGCGTGACCTGTCGGTGCATTGAAGGAACGTACGGCATCATCGACGCGGCCCAGCTCGAGGGGAAATGTCGGCCGATCAACGAGCACCTCGTCGTCACCAAGGCCGTCTGCCTGGAAAACACGCACAATCGCGGCGGCGGCAAGGTGTATCCCCTCGACAAGATCGCGGCCATCCATCGCTGGGCACGCCAACACCAACTCGGCATGCACCTCGACGGCGCTCGCCTGTGGAACGCCATCGTCGCCACCGGGACACCGGCGCGCGAATGGGCCAAGTATTTCGACACGGTATCGGTCTGCTTCAGCAAGGGCCTGGGCGCTCCGGTCGGCTCCTTGTTGGCCGGGCCAAAAGACTGGATCGCCAAGGCGCGGCGCATTCGCAAGATGTTGGGCGGCGGCATGCGGCAAGCCGGGGTGCTGGCGGCGGCGGCCCTTTATGCCCTCGATCATCACCTCGACCGCTTAGCCGACGACCACCGCCGTGCTCGGCTCATTGCTGCCGCCATTCGCGACACCCCCGGCCTGACGCTCGATCCGCCGGAAGTCGAAACCAACTTGATCTGGTTCAACATCGGGCCCGAGCTGGGCACGTCGTTCGATGTTGCCGCGGTACTTCAGCGCCATGGCATCTTGATCCACACTTCCGGCCCGCGCCGGGCCAGGGCGTGTACCCACCTCGACGTTTCCCAGGCCCAGGCGGAGCGCGTCGCCGACGTGATTCGCACGGCGCTGAAGCCGCGCAGCGTTGGGCAGGTCGTGTGAATCGTTCGGGAGCCGGTCGCCCCGACCGCCGTGGCTCATGGATCTGGTACGTCTCCACTCCTGGGAATTGACGCCGAAGGAGGCGGTGGCCTTGCAACACCGCTTGGCGGGCGAGGTGGACACGGCGGCGCCGCTGCGGCGCTGGCGCCTGGTAGCCGGCGCCGACGTGTCGTACCACCGCTACGCACCGCTGTGCTACGCCGCCGTCGTGGTCTTGCGCGCCGAGGACCTGGAAGTTGTGGAAACGCAACATGCCGTCGGGGCCAGCTCGTTTCCCTACGTTCCTGGCCTGTTGTCGTTTCGCGAAGCGCCCGTCGTGCTCCAAGCGTTCGCCCGGTTGCAGGCGCGGCCGGACGTGGTGATGTGCGACGGCCAAGGTCTGGCCCATCCGCGCCGCTTCGGGCTGGCGTGCCACCTTGGCTTATGGCTCAACGTGCCTTGCCTCGGCTGCGCCAAGTCGCGCTTGATCGGCACCTATCGTGAGCCGGGCCGGGCCGCCGGCGCAACAACGCCGCTGCGCGATCGCGGCGAGATCATCGGCAGCGTTGTCCGCACAAAAACCGGCGTCAAACCGCTGTTCGTCTCGCCGGGCCATAGGATCGACCTGGCGAGTGCGGTGGAGGTGGTGTTGCGCTGCTGCCGCGGCTACCGTCTGCCGGAACCGACGCGCCAGGCCCACCGCGCTGTCAATGAGCTGCGGCGCAAAGCCAAGGCCTACGGCGATCGTTGACGTTCACGGATTGGCGATCGGCGGTTGGCGGCGGCGATTGGGGTTGACGTCCCAAAGTCGGAATTCGCAGTGCACGGCCGATCGGTTGGCGGCTGGTTGGTCCCAGAAGTCGCCGGCACCCTTGCCGTCGCAGCCGAGGCAGTAGAACACGATGCCGTCGCCTGTGGCCCGCAAGCGGATAGGGGCGTCGTCGAAAGGGTCTATGGGGACTTTGGCGAGGTATTTAGGGGTCAATTCGGCAAGGTCGCGCGGCCAGCGGCCGTGGTCGATGCGGAAGCGCTCGGCGGCAAGGCCGGCGACGAGGCAACGCACCCGAGCCTGGCCGCGACTGTGGGCTTCAAACAGTCTCCGGTAGCATGGCACGAGAAGCCTGGCCAGGACCGTCGCCGACTTGGAAAGTTTGTCGAATTCTTTGTCGAGCTTTTCGAGGAAGGGCAAACGACGTGATTCGGGCAAATCGATCGCTTCGATGGCTTTGGTCATGTGCCGCAAGGCGCAGGCTTGCGAGTGTTTGAGGTTGAGAAGTTGCAGACGCAGCAGTAGTGCTTCCCATACAGGACGATCGTCGAGACCGAAAAATTGACGTCGGACTTCGTCATCGCGCGACAGCGTCTCGAGCGAGCGGTGGAAGCTTGCTCGCTCCCCAATCAAGGCCAGGCGCAGGGACTTGTCGTCGTCCCGTTCCTCCCAGGCTTGCTGCAAACGGCCCAGGGCCGCGGCCTGCGCGGGACCGGGATAACTCCGGGCAAGAACTTTCTCCACGTTTTGCGCCGCCGTCCCCTGCGCGGTAA
>JANWVS010000070.1:3838-8005 GCA_025056835.1 Gemmataceae bacterium
ACGCACCAGGGCTGAGATGATGCCCCATTCCTCGGTCAGGGCCAGCGTCAAACGTTGCATGGCCAAGGCATCGGCCAAGGCCCGGTCCAGGTCGCCATGTTGAACACAGTCGATGGCGGCGTAATCGAGCAGCGCCAAGCACTGGCGGAAATGTTGGAGGTCGTCCCTCTCGGCCACCATCGGCAAGGCGGGCCAGTCGAGTTGCAACCGTCCCTGGGGCATGTCGCCCAGTTTGCGGGCTTCGATCAAGGCTTGGACCGCGCCCGCCATGGTGTCGGTCAGGGCTGCGGCGTCGTCGGCCGCCAGTAGGCAGGGCGGAGGCAGTCCCCTGATTCGATCGAAATGCTCACCTTCTAAGAACCGGGCCGGCAGCAGCGCGCGGACTCTGCGCACCACGGTACGAACGTCTTGCTCGGCCGGCGGCGGCTGCCAAGCGGCCAATAACTCGTCCCAGCGCCAGGGCTGACCAAGCGCATCCAATTCGGCCTCCGCTTTCGCCAGTTCGCCTCCGCCCAGCCACGCGGAATGCCGCACGAAAGCAGCGCTGCAAACGGCCACGGCGAGCACAACCAGGACGATGGGTTTGAGCCAGCGGCGCATCCGACGGTCCTCCGATCAGACATAATGTCATAGTGCCAGCCCCGACGACAGCGTGCAACCGCTGGTTCCGAGAATTTTGCGAATTTTTCACGAGCGGGAGACAAGAAAGTCGGTATGCTAGACTTCCGCACGTTCGCGTAAAGTAAGGATGAGCCGCCATGATGAAGCGATTAGCACTTAGCGTTTCGGCACTGGCCGTGGTGGCCGCCGCCTTGGCATTCTCCGGGGCCGAGCGACGGCCGACGGGTCATTTGCAGGTCGAAATCGAACAGCGCAACCCCTGGACACACTTGCGCTTCAACGACGACAACGACACGTTTCATTTCGTCGTCGTCAGCGATCGGACCGGCGGCCACCGGGCGCGCGTCTTCTCGCAGGCAGTTGAGCAGATCAATCTCCTCCAGCCGGCGTTTGTGATTTCGGTCGGCGATCTGATCGAAGGTTATACCAAGGACGCCGCTCGTTTGGCTGAGGAATGGAAGGAGTTCCAGTCGTACACTGCCAAACTCACCATGCCGTTCTTTTACGTGCCGGGCAACCATGATCTGGCCAACCCGCTTCAGGTGGACGTGTGGAAAGAACGCTTCGGTCGGCGTTATTATCACTTCCTTTACAAGGACGTGTTGTTCCTCGCCGTCAGCTCGGACGACCCCTACGAGGAAAATTCTGGGCCGCGGATTAGTAAAGAGCAGCTCGATTATTTTCAGCGGGTGTTGGCGGAAAACAGGGCCGTGCGCTGGACGATCGTGTGCTTGCACAAGCCGATGTGGGTCCACACCAACCTGGAAACGAACGGTTGGCTTGAGATGGAAAAATTGCTCGCCGGTCGGCCGTACACGGTCTTTGCCGGACATGTGCATCGTTATCAAAAGTTTGTCCGCAACGGTCAGAATTACTACCAACTCGCCACGACCGGGGGCATCAGCAAGATGCGCGGCTTAAGCTACGGCGAATTTGACCATATCGTGTGGGTGACCATGGGCAAACATGGTCCGACGCTTGCCAACATCCTGCTCGACGGCATTTACCCGGAGGACCTCAAGCGAATCGTCACCGACGAAGAGCCGCACCCTATTTACGACCGCAAGCCGGTGTACCCGGTGCGCGGCAAGGTGACGCTCGACGGTGCCGCCGTGGCCGGTGCGCTGGTGGCGTTCTATTCGCCCAGCGCCGACGGCAAATCGTTCAGCCGTGTCGCCGACGCGCTGACCAACGGCGACGGTACCTTCGCGCTGAGCAGCTACACAGCCTTTGACGGAGCGCCGAAAGGAAAATATGCGGTCACCGTCGTCTTACGTCAGCCGTTTTTCGAGCCATCAGGCAAACCAGGTGCCAATCGGCTGCCCGCCGTCTACGCTGATCCAAAGACAAGCCCGTTGGCCTTCGAGGTCACGGCGGGGAACAACGAGGCGATCTTCAATCTCGTGCCCTGACGGCCCGACCGAAGACCGACAAGAAGCGACGGCGGCGGAACCATCAGACTGTGCGATTGGTAACGACCAACATGCTTGCCCGGCGCTTGCCCTTGCTGATCACGGGCATCGCCGGAGTGGCAGGCTACAACGCCTTTCAGTATTTTGCGGCCAAATATCCTGGGCAGGTCGTCGGTATTCGTCCGCGGCGGACCTGGCGCTTGTGCGGTCCCGGCGTGGTAGCGCAAGACGCGGAAGATGCCGGGGGAATGGCCCGCCTCTTTGATGCGTTCGGCTTTCGCTCCGTGTTGAATTGCGTCGGCAACTGTGCCCTGAAGTCGTGCGAGCTCGACCCGGCGATGGCTTACACGCTCAATGTCGTCAGCGCCCAAGTCATTGTCGACCATGTCCGCCGCCATGCCGCGCGGCTCGTGCATCTGTCGACCGATTTGGTTTTTTCGGGGGCCGACGGCCGCGGCAACTACGTTGAAACCGATCCGACCGACCCCGTCACGGTTTACGGCACGACGATGGTGCAAGCGGAGAAGTTGCTGGAGACCCTCGCTCCGACCGCAGCGATCCTGCGCATCTCCTTGCCGATGGGGCCGAGTTTCAATCGCCACGCCGGGGCCATCGACTGGATTCAATCGCGCTTTCGCGCGCAGCGGCCTGCCACGCTCTATTTCGATGAAGTGCGCTCCTGCGCGTATTGCGACGACTTGAACCGTGTGTTCGAATGGTTTTTGGCCAGCGACGAAAGCGGCGTTGTCCACGTCGGAGGCCCGCGGGCCAACACGCTTTATGAGATCGCCCAAATCGTTAATCGCGTCGGCGGCTACGCCCCGCAGCTGCTCAAAGGCTGCCCGCGCCGTGCGGCCGGGCCGATACCGCCTCGGGCAGGCAATGTCTCGATGAATAGCGCCAAACTGATTCGACTTTTAGGCGGCCAACCGTTCCAACCGTGGCCCTTGGGCGACGACCTCGTGCCGACGCACCGCGCCTGGCACTTCGAGCGTCCCGCCGGCGAGCCGCGCTCGCTCCAGATGCTGCAACAACGGCTTTACCATTATCCTCAAACCGCCGTGCCGACGCCGTTCGTCCGAGTTGGATAAAACAACAAGCCGCTCGAAAAGGCGCACATGGCCTTCGAAAAGGACGATCACCCTTTCACGGCTCTAACTCGGCACCAAAGAGTATCGCTCCCCAGCGCAGGTGTGGGATTCGAAACCCTTCGCGATTCTCAGGAAATTCCGCAATTTCTCCTGAGCGCGGCCCAGAAAACGGCGCACAACACGGCGTCTTTGACGCAGAATCTGATGCCTTCGAGGCACAAGCCGGCCTGGCCCTGTTGATTGAGCGTTGGCCACGACTGCCCGAGATGGTTCCGGTTGCCGTCCTGTCGTTGGTCCGAGCGGCTGAGACATCGTGCGTTTGTTGAGTGTCGCCACTATCGACATCGACAAAAATGCGTGGTTCCCTGGAAGTTGTGAATTTCGTCGATGACAACGGGTTGTCAACGTCGTTGCAGAGAGGGCATGGGGACTGCGGCCGCGAGGAGCGAG
This sequence comes from Gemmataceae bacterium, assembly GCA_025056835.1. Lineage (GTDB taxonomy): Bacteria > Planctomycetota > Planctomycetia > Gemmatales > Gemmataceae > JANWVS01. Next base: position 7,413 of record JANWVS010000070.1, read on the forward strand.
CGACGCTGACTCAGCAGTTGCGGCCGTCCGCCGGAAACGATGGTCTCGGCGATCTGCTAAGCTTGTGTCACAACCTTGTCGCCAATTAGGATGGCGTTGCGGGTTTGGTCTTTGTGGGCCAACCGACGTCTACAAGGACTTTCTTGAAATCGTTCCCTGCGTGTCAGGGACCACGTTGACGTTCTTAGTTCCCACGCTGTTGCAAACCATTGTCGGCGTTTGCGTGCGACAGCAAGTGCGTTCTCTCTCGTTTCGGAAAGCTACGGCAAAGGCCCGCACGTCGCGATGCAGCGGGAAGCGCAAGGCCGTTGGCAATTTTCTCGCCGCGTTGTCAGCCGGCGTGGCCGACGAAACCCTGATGGACGCGGACACCATGAACGTTGGCATTGCCCTGGCCGACCGGTTCAAGCATGAGGCCCGGTGCGTGTACGCCATGCTGGACGAATCCGACGCGGAGCGCGACCAACGCCGGCTGGTGGAATGGATCGAGCGCCGTGGCGGCACGGTGACGGCGCGTGAAGTGCAGCAAGGTTGCCGTTGGTTGAAGGAGTCTGGCGCAGCGGAAGCGGCCCTGGAGGAACTGACGAAGGCCG
>JANWVS010000710.1 GCA_025056835.1 Gemmataceae bacterium
TCCAGGTTGCCGGCGTCGTGGATGAACTGCAGCTTCCACGCTTGGGTCATATCCGCGAGCCAAGGAGTTGTGCTTGGCTCGATCGCGGCCGGCGGTCGGTGCCACCACCAGCCGACCAGTCCCAGCGCTGCTGCCAGCGCCAAGGCCGCCAGCGCCCCCCAAGTCTTGCCCATGAAATGCCGCTTCTCCAATCGCGCTTGCGGCTCACGCGGGAGTTCGCAGAGACCGCCCCTCGTCAAGGTATGGAACTCGGCAACCAGGGTCGATCAAGCCTCGAATCCTCGGCAACTGTGAAGTTCCGCATCTGCTTCTCACGAGGAGGCGGCCGCAGGACCGACGCCGGTGGCAGGGCTCTTCGACGGTGCCATAAGTCCTTTTGCGTCGATCGTAAACCGGCCCGGTTTGTCTGAACGATAACGACTTGCGCCACGATGGAACGGCCCGGGGCCGGAGGCGTGCCGACTTGGTGCGCGAAAACCGAACTGGCGAAACCACGCAGCGCTTGCTAGGGTAGGAGCATTCGATTGTCCCTACGAGGAACTGGTCATGACATGGCGCGGCGCTTTCTTTTCCGTGACTTTGAGTGCATTCGTCTGGGGCTCGCTACCTGCGGCGGCGCAAGAATACGCCATCAAATTCGGCCGTCCTGGCCCCGGCGATCAGGCCCAGGTGAAAGTTGAAAATTCCTTCGAGGTTGAGTTCAAACTGCTCGACGCTGCCGGCCAGGTCGTCATGGACAAGAAAGAAGTC
>JANWVS010000711.1 GCA_025056835.1 Gemmataceae bacterium
GTCTATGCCGGGCATGATCTCACCCTCGATCGTGAAGTGGCCATTAAGACGTTGCTGCCGGGAGCGAACGCCAAGCGGTTTATCACCGAGGCGAAGATCACAGCTCGCTTGCCGCACCCGAACATTCCGCCAGTGTATGCGTTGGGTACGCTAGGCGACGGCACACCTTGGCTGGCGATGAAACTCATCCGCGGCCAAACGCTGGCGAGGTTACTTCAGAGTCGCAACCACCAGGAAACCGCTTTGACTGACCTGCCTCGTTTTATTCAAATTTTTGAGCAGATCGCCCAGGCGGTCGGCTTCGCACATAGCCACGGTATTTTGCACCGTGACCTGAAGCCCTTGAACGTCATGGTGGGCGAATTTGGTGAAGTTCAGGTAATGGACTGGGGCTTGGCGAAGGACACCCTGAGAAACGAATCGGCGAGCGGTGACCAGGCAAGTTCCGGATGTCAAGCCTCGGGTCCTGAAGACGAGCTACTTCAGACCGCTGCCGGCACGATTATGGGCACGCCGGGGTATATGGCCCCGGAGCAAGCCCGTGGCGAGGTGGTGGATGCTCGGGCGGATGTGTTTGCCTTAGGGTCGATTCTCGCAGCGATTCTCACCGGCAAGCCGGCGTTTGTCGGTAGGACGGCGCAAGAGACAATTGTCAAATCGGCACAGGCGGACCTAGCCGATGTGTTCGCACGACTAGATGCCTGTGGGGCTGACGCGGAGTTGATTGCGATTGCGCGCAGCTGCTTGG
>JANWVS010000712.1 GCA_025056835.1 Gemmataceae bacterium
GAATTTCCGCCGCGGCCGCTATTCCACCAGCTTCGTCGAGCGCCTGCTCAACACCACGACCCAGGCGGGTTTACAACTTTCCTCCGACGAAACCAAATCAAGCTAATGTTTCACCCCCTACAAACATGAGGACGAAACCATGAGCAAAATCGCAATGCTGACCGGCGGCGGAGATTGCCCGGGCTTGAACGCCGTCATCCGCGCCGTAACCCGACGGGCATTGATGGCTGGGTGGGAGGTCATCGGCTTTCGCAACGGCTGGGCTGGTGCCATCCAGAACGACTGGATTCCGCTGACTCGTGAGCGAGTCTCCGGAATCCTTCATCTGGGCGGCACCATCCTCGGCACCTCCCGCACCAACCCGACGGATGAACAACTCGAGACCGTTATCGCAAACCTCAAAAAAAATAACGTCACCGCGCTCATCGCCATCGGTGGCGACGACACCCTGAGCGTTGCCTCCCGGCTGCACAAGCGCGGTGTGCCCGTTATCGGCTGCCCCAAAACCATCGACAACGACATCGCGGGCACCGATCAAACCTTTGGTTTCGACACCGCCGTCAACATCGCCACCGAGGCACTCGACCGTTTACATACCACGGCGGAGGCGCACAGCCGCGTGCTAGTTGTCGAAATTATGGGCCGCCAGGCCGGTTGGATCGCCCTTTACGCCGGCCTGGCCGGTGGGGCCGACATTATTCTGTTGCCCGAATT
>JANWVS010000713.1 GCA_025056835.1 Gemmataceae bacterium
GACGTGAGGCGCGGAAGTCGGCAGCTTCTCTGAGCCTCGGCCACTGCGGCCGTCGTCCGGCCAGCGGTACGGCGCTGCGCAGGTGACGGCCCGCACCATGTCCACGCCGTCCAGCCCCGGCCAGCTGCGGGCTAGGTCCAGCAGCTGCGCCGGCGGCGTTCCCTGCGTCGAAAGCGCGGCCTTCATGGTGCCCTGATCGCGCAGCTTGCGGGTCAGGTAGCGAGTGTCCACGTCGCTGATGCCGGGCACGCCGTGCTCCGCCAGCCAGCCCGAGAGGTCCCGCACCGCCCGCCAGTTGGACACCACCGGGCTCAGGCTGCGCACCACCACCGCCGACACCTGGGGCGCAGCGGCCTCGTTGTCCTCCCGGTTGATGCCCACGTTGCCGATGTGGGAGACGGTGAACACCACCCCCTGCCCGCGGTAGGAGGGGTCGGTGATGATCTCCTGGTAGCCGGTCATGCTGGTGTTGAACACCAGCTCGAACACGGCGTCGGCCTGTGCGCCGAAGGGCCGGCCGTGCAGGACGGTTCCGTCTTCGAGGACGAGGGTGGCCAGAGGCTGGTTCCCGCCGAGGTTGCTTCCGAGGGACAGGGCAGCCATCAGTCAATCCCCTCGGTGGCCGCCAGTTCAGCGCGGACGCTGTCCGTCAGCCTCTGCGCCCACACCAGTCGGTCGGAGGCGGGCAATCTCGCCAACTCAGCCATC
>JANWVS010000714.1 GCA_025056835.1 Gemmataceae bacterium
CGCCGGTCCGATGAGCCGTTGGTCCAGCCCTTGGTAGCGGTAGCTCAGTTGATGGGCGTCCAGCCCCAGTTGATGCAGGATCGTGGCCTGCAGATCGTGCACGGACATCTTGCCGCGCACGATGCTGTAGCCGAACTCGTCGGTTTCACCGTGGACATGCCCGGCCTTCACGCCGCCGCCGGCCATCCAGATGGTGAAGCAAAGCGGGTGATGATCGCGGCCGAGAAACTTCGAGCCGTCCCGCTCCTCATTCATCGGCGTGCGGCCGAATTCGCCGCCCCAAATCACCAGCGTCGAATCCAACATGCCCCGCTGCTTGAGGTCGAGCACCAGGGCGGCCGAGGCCCGGTCGCAAGCTGCCGCACAGATCGTGACGAACTTCTTCAGGTCGTTGTGGTGGTCCCAATCGCGGTGATAAAGCTGAATGAACCGCACGCCACGCTCGGCCAAACGCCGGGCCAAGAGGCAATTGCTGGCGAACGACCCGTCCCCCGGCCGGGCGCCGTACAGGTCCAGCGTGGCTTGGGTCTCGTCGCGGAAATCGAGCAGCGCCGGCACGCTGGTCTGCATCCGGAAGGCCATTTCGTACTGGGCCAGCCGCGTGGCGATTTCCTCGTCCGCTGCGAATTCGGGCGCCAGCCGGCTCAGGTGGGCCACAGCCGCCACGATGTCCTGCTGCTGCGCTGCCGTGGTCCCGGGCGGAC
>JANWVS010000715.1 GCA_025056835.1 Gemmataceae bacterium
GAGATAAGGGTAGCACTCATAAGAGCTTTGCTTGGACCTTTTGGTTTTCCACTTCCACCCGTGTTTGCTAGCCTATTCTTTGATGCAGGAATGATAGGAGATAATCCGACACTATGGCAGATAACATACTTTGACGAAAATGAAAATGCTTTTAAACTCAAGGACCTGAAAATAGGTCTAGGAGTAGGTTTTGGTATTCTTTTGGGAACAGGTTTTAAATTAAGGTTAGATTTTGCATCACCGTTTGATGGTAGGAGAGTGCTTGACTACCAAAACTGGAAAGGATATCTGCAGATAGGATATGAATTCTAGAAAAGATCGTTCGGAGAGGGAGGGATTTGAACCCTCGGTAGGAGGATACTCCTACACAGCATTTCCAGTGCTGCTCCTTAGGCCGCTCGGACACCTCTCCAAAGGCTATCAGATAATTACAGAGACATTACCTGTCGGTGAATGGTAGTAGAGCCATTATTCTAGCAATCTTTATCTCCCTAGTTATTTTCTTCTGAACCTTTTTACATACTCTCGTTATTTTTGATGATCTTATCTTGCCTGTTATAGTAAGAAACTGTGCAAGAATATCAACATCCTTATAGGTTATTTTTAAGAGCTTGTCTGGACAAGTTCGCTTCTTTTTCCTTACAGTGAAGCCTTTTTGTACTTCTTGTGTTTTCTCTTCAATGTTCTGTTTAT
>JANWVS010000716.1 GCA_025056835.1 Gemmataceae bacterium
GCTTTTCCGGGAACTGCAACGGCCCGTAGTTGTTCGAACAGTTGGTGGTGAGCGTCGGCAGCCCGTAGGTGTGGTGATACGCGCGGACCAGGTGGTCCGCGCCCGCCTTCGAGGCGGCGTACGGGCTGTTCGGCGCATAGGGCGTCGTTTCCCGAAAGGGCGGATCGTCGGGGCCGAGCGAGCCGTACACTTCGTCGGTCGAGACGTGCACGAACCGGAACGCGTCGCGTTCGGCGCCGGGCAGTCGTTCCCAGTAGGCGCGCGCCTCCTCCAGCAGGCAGAAGGTGCCCACCACGTTCGTCTGGATGAATTCCGCCGGCCCGTGGATCGAGCGGTCCACGTGGCTCTCGGCCGCAAAGTGCACGATCGCGCGCGGCCGGTGCTCGGCGAGCAGACGCGCAACGAGCGGCCGGTCGGCGATGTCGCCGCGCACGAACGTGTGGCGCGCGTCTGCGGCGATCGCGGCGAGGCTGCGAAGGTTTCCGGCGTAGGTCAGCTTGTCGAGGTTGACGATCGGCTCGCCGGTCTCGGCGAGCGTCGAGAGAACGAAGTTCGCGCCGATGAAGCCTGCGCCGCCGGTGACGAGCAGCATAAACCGTTCGCTTCAGGACGTGCGGTCCGGCCGGTGCAGCGGCTCGAAGAGATCCAGGCTCTCCAGCACGCAGCGTGCCTGCCCGATTGCCCTCTG
>JANWVS010000717.1 GCA_025056835.1 Gemmataceae bacterium
TGTTCGAGGTCGTCTCCGACAGCAACACCAAGCAGGAGCTGGAATACGATAAAAAGGACTTCTACGAGCAATACGGCGCGGAGGAGTATTACATCTACGACCCCTACGCGGGGCGCTGGAAGGGTTTCATCCGTCAGGGTAAAAAGCTTGTAGAGGTTCCCGAAATGGAGGGATGGGTCAGCCCCCGCCTTGGAATTCGCTTTGAGCGTGGGCGCGAAACTGATCCGGGCGTATACGACTCGGAGGGCAACCCATTCCCTGCCTATGTGCGCCTGCGTGAAGCGTTGGAGGATGCAATCGAGCGTGTCGAGCAGGAGCGTCGCCTGCGCGAGCAGGAACGCCAACGCGCGGAACAAGAACGCCAACGCGCCGAACAGGAGCGTCGCCTGCGCGAGCAGGAACGCCAACGCGCCGAACAGTTAGAGCAGGAACTGCAACGGCTGAGACAGATGCTTCAGGAGCGCGGTCTCAGCGAGGAGTAAGTGCGTGCGCCTGCTGGAAAGACTGATGGGCAAGACGAGCGTCCATCCCACCCGCCTGATTCTCGGATTGGGCAATCCCGGCGCGCAGTACGCTTCCACACGCCACAATGTCGGCTTCTGGACGGTGGATCTACTTGCTGAGCGGCATGGGATTGAACTCAAAACGCGCCGCCACAACAGCAAGCTGGGCGTGGGCGCGATTTGCG
>JANWVS010000718.1 GCA_025056835.1 Gemmataceae bacterium
GGCGGGGTCTCGCGTGAAGGCGACGCCCGTGCCGCTATTGTCGCCCAAGTTTCCAAACGCCATCGCTTGCACGTTGCAAGCCGTGCCCCAATCGTGCGGAATGTTGTTCAATCGGCGATAAACGACGGCGCGCTCGTTGTTCCAACTCTCGAAGACCGCGCCAATCGCGCCGCGCAGTTGTTCAAACGGGTCGGTCGGAAAGTCTTTGCCCGTCCGCTCCTTGATGGCGCGTTTGAATTGGCGGACGAGGTCTTTCAAATCGTCGGTCGCAAGATCCGTGTCGCGCTGAACGCCGCGTTGATGTTTTTTGGCTTCGATGATGGCTTCGAAAGGGTCGATGTCTTTTTGGCTCGCGGGCTTCAAGCCGAGCACGACGTCGCCATACATCTGAACGAAGCGCCGATAGCAATCCCACGCGAAGCGCGGATTGTTGGAGAGCTTGGCGAGTCCCTCGACGGTCTCGTCGTTCAAGCCGAGATTGAGAATCGTGTCCATCATTCCCGGCATCGAAGCTCTCGCGCCTGAACGCACGGAGACGAGAAGCGGATTCTTCGGATCGCCGAACCGCTTGCCCAACCATTTTTCCAAGCGCGCCATCGCCGCGGGGACTTCTTTCTCGAAAAAATTTTTCGGGTAAGAGCGATTATGCTCGTAGTAGTAGGAGCAGACT
>JANWVS010000719.1 GCA_025056835.1 Gemmataceae bacterium
GTTTGCGCGAATTCGGATGACGCCGCCGGAGTCGGTTTGGTTCGACGGTGCCGGGGGGGCGCGCGTCCAGATGTGGATCGTCAAGCCGCCGGACTTCAACCCGCGCAACAAGTATCCGCTGGTGTTTTGGGTGCATGGCGGCCCGCAAGGGGCTTATCTGGACTCGTGGTCGTATCGCTGGAACGCGCAGCTCTGGGCGGCGCAAGGCTGGGTGCTGGCCCTGCCGAATCCGCGCGGCAGCACCGGCTTCGGCCAGAAGTTCACCGACGAAATCACCCGCGATTGGGGTGGCAAGGTGTTTGAGGACCTGATGCACGGTCTGGCGGTGATGGAGCAGCAACCCTACATCGATCCCACGCGCATGGCCGCGGCGGGCGCGTCGTACGGGGGCTACATGATGAACTGGTTTCAGGGCCACACGGACAAGTTCAAGACGCTCGTCACCCACTGCGGGGTCTATAACTTTCATTCCATGTACGGCACGACCGAAGAACTGTGGTTCGACGAATGGGAGCACGGCATCCCGTGGGAGACGCCGGACTTTGACAAACATTCGCCCCACCGCTTTGCGCAGAATTTCAAGACGCCGAATCTGATCATCCACAATGAACTCGATTTCCGCGTGCCCATCGG
>JANWVS010000071.1 GCA_025056835.1 Gemmataceae bacterium
GCCAACCCCACCACCAGCGTTCGCGTCGAGGCACGAAGTGATTGCGCCGCGGGATCCAGAGGGGTTTCCAGTTCTTGCAACGACGGCAACGAAGTCATCGGCGGCAAATCGACGACCGGTGCCATGGCCAGTAAGACTTTCGCTTGGGTCTTGGTCTGGTCTGCCAGGCGTTCCGTCAGGGCCGCAACCGCTTCGCGGGCTTGCTCGGCATGGCGCGTCAGTCGGGGCGGAACATGGGCGTGGTTGGCCTGAGGCGCTGGGTTCGCGGGCTGGCTGAGATTGGGTCGGGCCGGCGGCGTCGGTTGGGCCAGCCACAGCGTGTACATCAGGGCCAAAAGCGAGGCAGCCAGGGCCACCGTGACCGCGACGCGCCGCTGGGCCCGCCGCTGCCGGCGCCGCCGATCTTCCAAGACCGCCGCCACGATGCTGGTGGTCAAATATGGGCTTGGCTCGGGCCGCGGTAATGCCGCCAACCCCTCCACCAGGCGCGCAGCCGCCTGGTCGAGGGCGCGGCAAGCGGCACACTCAGCGCTGTGGGCCGCAGCCAGGCTGCCCGTCTCCTCGGCGCCGGCGCTGGCGGCGCCGTCCAACCGCCGCTGCAACCACTCCCGGAACTCAAGACAGTTCATGCTCCACCTCGGAGACCATGCCGCGCCGCTTCAAGCGCTCCAGCATTTCCAACCGGGCGCGATGGATCCAGGTCTTCACCGTGCCGACCGGCTTGCCCACGACCGCCGCAATCGCCTCGTAGGCCAACCCTTGTTCGTGAAACAGCGTGAACACGATTCGATAATCGTCGCGCAGCTGAGCCATCGCCTCTTGGACTTCGCGGGCCAACTCGCCGGCGTCGTCCTGGCTGGGACCGGCCGCCGTCTCGTGCAAGTATTCCACCAACTCCGGTCGCCGCGCCCGTTGGGTAAGCCAAGTCTTGCACCGATTGACGGCGATGGTCATGATCCACGGCCGCAGCGGCCGCCGACTGTCCCAACGCCGCAAGCTGCGAAACACCCGCAAGAAAACTTCCTGCGTGACGTCCTCGGCATCCTGCCGATGATGCAGCAAACGAAGGCACAGACCCAGCACGTCTCCCTGGTAGCGCTCGACGAGCACCCGGATCGCGGTGGGATCTCCCCGCAGACAGCGGCGCACCAACTGGGCGTCTTCAGCCATCACGTCGTTGCACCCGGCGGGGTCTCGAAGATGTTACCTGCAAGGCAAAGCCTAAGTTTCGAGCTTTCCTTACCACTATAAGATGATCCTTTGGACAACGTCAATATCGAAGCGGGAAGCGAAGCGGGCGGAGCGCAGGGCCGTTCGATTGGTGCGTAATCCGACAAGGGGTCGCCTGAACGAATGCACCCCGAGAAAATTGGCGTACACCGGATAAGCTCCTAGCAGCCCGGCGACTCTGTCGCCGGCGTCCCAGCAAGCTCAGAGTGGCCCCGCGACTCCGTCGCCGGCAGAAGTATCGGAGATTGCATAAGCGACAAAGGAGGCTTGGCCGGATTGCGGCCAAAACCCAAGGCGTCGCGCGGCCCGCCGCGAAGCGGCGGGGTACTATGCCGAGCGGCGGGCTACGACGAGGACATACCGGACAAAAGCACCCCAACAATTAGCTACACCCGGGGGACGTACGATGGTCCGTACACTTTTGCGATGGGTCTTAGCGGTTGTGGTTGCCGTGCCGACGTGGCTTGGCTCCGCCGCGGCTCAAACCTGGTCGCGCTTTCGCGGCCCCAACGGTGCGGGCGTCGTGGAGGTCGGAAAAGCCTGGACCGAACAAGACCGACTCTGGAAGGTGCGCTTGGCCGGCAAAGGCCATTCCTCGCCGGTGCTGTGGGGCAAGTTCGTCTTTGCGACCAGCGGCAGCGCGGCCGACGGCCTGCGATACACCCAAGCCCTGGACCGCACGACCGGCACGGTGCTCTGGACGAAAACCCTTGCCGGCACCAAACACCGCCACCATGACGACAACAGCTGGGCGTCCGGCACGCCCGCCGCCGATGCACAGCGCGTGTATGTCCCCTTCGCCTCGCCGGCCGATTATCTGATCGTCGCTTACGAGCACGACGGCCGGGAGGCGTGGCGCGTCGACCTCGGCCCGTATCAATCGGGACACGGTTTCGGATCGTCGCTGCTGGTGTACGACGGCCTGGTCATTGTGCCCTACGAGCACGAAGGCCAAAGCTCGATCCTGGCCCTCGACGCCGCGACCGGCGCCAAGCGCTGGCAAGCGCCGCGGCGAAGCCGCACCACCTACGCCACGCCCTGCCTGCACCGGCCGCCGGGCCGGCCGGCCGAGCTGATCGCCGTCAGCTACGAACACGGCATTACCGCCCTCGACCCGAAGACCGGCGCCTTGCTCTGGAGCCTGGACGTGTTTGACAAGGGGCACATCGAAACGTCGATTGCCTCCCCCGTTTGCGCCGGGGAACTGGTTCTCGGTTGCAGCGGCTGGTTGGGAGTGCGCAAGGAAGTCGTCGCCGTGCGCACCTCGGCACCCGCCGACAAGCCGCGGATCGCCTACACCCTCACGCGCGGCTGCCCCTTGGTACCGACGCCGTTGGTTCGCGGCGACCTCTTGTTCCTGTGGGACGACGACGGCATCGTCACCTGCGCCGATGTGCAGACCGGCAAAACGCACTGGCAAGAACGCGTCGACGGCCGGTATTATTCCTCCCCCATCTGCGCCGGCGACCGGCTCATCAACGTCTCACGGGCCGGCGAGGTCGTCACGTTGGCGGCGACACGCCAGTTCCGCGAACTGGGGCGCTTCAGCCTCGGCGAAGGTTCGTTCAGCACCCCCGCCGTCGTCGAGCGAATGTTGCTGGTGCGCAGCTTCCACCATCTCCATGCCTTCGCCAACCGATGACCTCACCGCGGCACGAAGCGAACGCAGACCGGCGTCGGCACCGCTACCGGCTCGCCCACCGGCGTCAACGCCCCGCTTTCTGCGTCGATGGCAAACACCACGATGCTGTCACCGCCTTGGTTGGCCGCCAGCAGATACCGACCGGTCGGCTCAATGGCGAAGTTGCGCGGCGTCTTGATGTGATGGCCCTGGTGGCCGGCGGCCGTCAACTCGCCGGCAGCGCCGATGCGGAAGATCGCGATCGTGTTGTGGCCACGGTTGGAGCCGTACAAGAATTTGCCCGAAGGATGCACGACCACCTCGGCGGTCGACATACCCTTGGTGTTGGTCACGTCCGTGGGCAACGTTCGGATCGTCTGGCGGGTCGTCAGCACGCCCTTGGCGGCGTCGTAGTCGAAGGCCGTGATCGTCAGATCGAGTTCGTTGATCACGTAGGCATGTTTGCCATTCGGGTGAAAGGCAAAATGCCGAGGCCCGGCACCGGGAGCGACGTCCACCGCCGGCGGGTCGTGGGGAGTCAGGGTCCCGTGCTTGGCGTCGAAGCGGTAGACGAGCACCTTGTCCAACCCCAAGTCGGCGACGAAAGCGAAGCGATTGTGCGGGTCGAGGTTGATGGAATGGGCGTGCGGCCCTTCCTGGCGGCTCTTGTTGACGCTGCGGCCGCGATGTTGCTGGACCGACGACGCGGGTTTGAGACGGCCGTCCGGCTGGATCGGCAACACGGCCGCGCTGCCGCCGCCGTAATTGGCGATCAAGACATTCGTGCCGGTCTGATCGACCACGATATGGCACGGTCCGGCGCCCACGGAGGATTCTCGATTGAGCAACTTCAACTCTCCCGTCGCCGCATCCAAGGCGAACGCCGTCACGGCGCCCCCTTGAGGCCCTCCTGCTTCCCCGACGGCGTACAGGAACTTGCGGCTGGGATGAATGGCGAGAAACGACGGGTTCGGCGTCTCCGCGGCCAAGGCGGCGTGGCCCAGCTTGCCCGTCGCCGCATCCAGCTCCATGCGATATATCCCCTTGCTTTTCCCGCCGGTGTAGGTGCCGACGAACACCCAGAACTTCGTCGTCTCCCCGCTGCCGCCGCCCGCCAGCGCCGTCAACCCCAGCAGCCCCGGCAGCACCGCGCCCATCACGACGCCCACGACCTTCGGCATGACATTTCCTCCCTAGCAGCTCGCACAGCTTTTTCCCAAGTCGTCAACCCCTGGGAATGGTATGAGCGCCCCGGGCCGGCGCCAACGGTCCGCTCAGCGCCGGGCCGCGCCGCTGCTGCCGCGCTGGACCGTTTGCCGGCTCGCCGGGTGCCGCCCCGAGTGGTCGATCGCAGCGAACCCGGCGGCGGGTGCTTGTGCGGCGGCGTTGGCTCCCGGACGCCCCGGGCGTACAAAAACAAAATCCCGCCCGACTCGCCCGGCTGTCTGACCCTCAAGACCCAGGCCATGGCCGCCGCCGCGCCGCTCGTCCCGCTGCTGACGAAGGATCTGCCGGGGACCGGCGGCCGCATCAAAGTCCAGCCGGAGGACTTCGAGGTAGACGAGATCCCGGCCTACGAGCCGTGCGGCCGCGGCGATTTCTTGTACCTGTGGATCGAGAAGCGCGACCTGGGAGCGGAGTTGTTGCCCCGGCTGCTCGCCCAGCGGCTCGGCATTGCGCCCAGTGAGGTCGGCGCGGCCGGGTTGAAGGACCGCCGGGCCGTGACCCGGCAGTGGGTCTCCGTGCCGGCCCACGCCGCCGCGCTGTTGGCCAGGCTCGACGGCGACGGCCTGCGCCTCCTGCACGCGACCCGCCACACCCACAAGCTGCGGCCCGGCCACTTGCGCGGCAACCGCTTCCGCATCCTCATCCGCGACGTCGATGCGAGCGCCGCTGCGCGGGCCGCAGCCATCCTCGAACGTCTCCGCGCCTGGGGACTACCGAATTTTTACGGCGAGCAACGGTTCGGACGCGCCGGCGAAACCCTCGCGCTGGGTCTTCGTCTTCTCCGCGGCCAAACGCCCGACCGCAAGGTCCGCAATCCCTTTCTCAAGAAACTGGCCCTCTCCGCCGTGCAGTCGGCCTTGTTCAACCACTATCTCGCCCAGCGGCTCGCCGATGGTCTGTTCCGCCGCGTGCTTCGGGGCGATGTGGCCGCGAAGTATCCGCGGGGAGGCCTGTTCGTCGTGCAAGACCCCGGCACAGAACAGGCTCGTTTCGACGCCCGCGAACTGGTGACCGCCGGACCGATCTTCGGCCGCAAAACTTTTCCCGCGCACGCCGACGCCGCGGAACGCGAGGCCCAGACGTTGGCCGCCTTCGAACTGACCCCGCAAGCCTTCACCGCCTTCGGCAAGCTGGTGCAGGGCACGCGCCGGCACAACCTGGTTTACGTCGACGATGCGGCCCTCCAGACCGAAGCCGACGGCCTGCGCCTCACCTTCACCTTGCCCGCGGGCAGCTATGCCACAGTGTTCCTGCGCGAACTGATGAAATCCGATCGGGCCGACCCCGACGCCGAGCGATCCGCCGCGGCTGTCGCTCTGGATCAGGCCCCGTGATAGTCGATATCTTTGACCTCCAGGGCGTGCTTTTGGATGAAGTCGCGGCGCGGCTCGACCTTCTCGCCCATGAGGACGCGAAACATCTCGTCGGCCAACAGGGCATCTTCGAGTTGTACTTGCACCAGCGTCCGCCGCTTGGGATCGAGGGTCGTCTCCCACAGCTCTTCGCCGTCCATTTCCCCCAGTCCTTTGAAGCGCTTGACGGTCATGCCGCGCTCGCCGTACTTGCGGATTTCGCCAACCAGGATGCGGAGGTGCGACAACGGTTGCTTTTTCCCGCCGTGCTCCAGCTCGAAGCGGACGGCTGGGTCCCGGCCGGCAATCCGCGGCGCCGGCACGAGGTCGGTCGGCACCAGGCCAAAGCTCGGCAGCTTCTCCAGGGCCCGGTTGATCGCCTTGATTTCGTGCAGTTCGTGGGCGCTGTACAGTTCGCCGTGGCCGTTGCTCTCGCCATTGGGTTTTAGTTCTTCGTCGGCGACGATTAAGGTGCGGCCGGCAGCGATCTGCTCGTCACGGAACTTGTCGGCCTCCTCGGGGGTTGCAAACCAATGTTCCTGGTTGCCCAGGACGACGCGCCAGGCCGGCAGTTTGCCGTCCTTGATCTTGGTCAACAGCGTCGCGACGCTCAGGCCGCGCCGTTCCAGGATCGTCAGATAGTTTTCCAGGTCGTCGAGCCAGCGGACCAGCGCCTTGAGGCGCTCGCCTTCCAGGACGAGGGGACCGGCCGAAGTCTCGCCGCCGGCGGTCGGGCCGCCCTCGCGGGGGAGGATGTGCAGGCGCGTCCCCTCCAGGCCGCGCTCGAGCAGTTCTTCGTTCATCTCGCTCAGGGTCTGGACGTAGCGACTGCTGTTTTTCAGCTCGACCTTGAACAGCGGCGGGCGAGCGACGTAGACGTGCCCCGCTTCGATCAATTTTCTCATTTGCCGATAGAAGAAGGTCAAAAGCAAGGTGCGGATGTGCTGGCCGTCGACGTCGGCGTCGGTCAGGAGGATGATCTTGCCGTAGCGCAGGCCGTCGATGTCGTCGGTATTGCCGATGTCGATGCCGACGGCGGAGATGAGCGAGACGATCTCGGCGTTGTCGAGCATTTTTTCCACGCGGGCCTTTTCGACGTTGAGGACCTTGCCGCGCAACGGCAGAATGGCCTGGAAGGTCCGGTCGCGGCCGTTGTCGGCCGAGCCGCCGGCTGATTGGCCCTCGACCAGGAACAGTTCGGAGGCGTCGCGGTCGCGGATGGTGCAGTCCATGAGCTTGCCCGGCAGGCCGCCGGAGTTGAGAATACTTTTGCGATCTTTGAGAGCTTTTTTCGCCTTGGCCGCTGCTTCCCGGGCCTCGGCCGCCAGGATCACCTTCTTCATGATCTTGCTGGCTTCCTTGGGGTTTTCCTCCAGGAACTTGGCCAGATATTCGTAGACCACGCTGGCGACGATCCCCTCCACTTCCGGATTGTTGAGGCGGATCTTGGTCTGCGACTCGAATTGCGGCTCGGGGACCTGGACATTGATGACGGCCGTCAGTCCCTCGCGGAAATCCTCGCCGGTCGGCGTGACGCTCTTGAACAAATCCTCCTTGGTGCCGTAGGCGTTGAGGGCCCGCGTCATGGCGGCGCGGAAACCGGAGAGATGGGTGCCGCCGCCGGGATTGTGAGCATTGTTGGCGTAGCAGCGCACCCGTTCCTCTTCGCCGGTCGTGTACTGAAAAGCCACTTCGACGCGGACGTCGTCGACTGTCTTGTCGACATACAGCACCTTGTGGATCGCTTCTTCCGATTTGTTCATCCACTCGACGAACTCGCTGACGCCCCCTTCATAATGGAAGAGGTCCTCCTTGCCGACGCGCTTGTCGGTGAGCCGGATGGCCAGGCCCTTGTTGAGAAAAGCCAGTTCGCGGAGGCGGTTTTCGAGGGTGGCGTAGTCGAAGGTGGCATCGTGGAAGATCGACTTGTCGGGCATGAAGGTGATCTTCGTGCCGGTGCGGCCGCCGGGGGCATCGCCGACGACGCGGACGTCGGTGGTGGCCACGCCTTTTTCATATTCCTGAACGTAGACCTTGCCATCGCGGCGCACTTGGGCTTCGGTCCACTCGCTCAGGGCGGTGACGGCCTTGGCGCCGATGCCGTGCAGGCCGGCCGAGGTCTTGTACGTCCGCTTGTCGAACTTGGCCCCCGCCCCCACGGTCGTCAACACGACTTCCAGCGTCGGCTTGCCGATCTTGGGGTGGAGGTCGACAGGGATGCCGCGGCCGTCGTCGGCCACGGAAATGGAGCCGTCCACGTCCACTTCGACATGGATGTTCTTGCAATAGCCGGCCAAGGCCTCGTCGACGGAATTATACACCAATTCGTAGGTCAAATGGTGCAAACCCTTCGCCGAGGTGTCGCCGATGTACATGCCGGGCCGGGCCCGGATATGGTCCTTGTCGCGCAGCACATCGACGTTTTCGCCCCGGTAAGTGTCGGGGGCAGCCGACGCCGCGGCGGTGTCGGTGGCGGGCACAAGCATTGGTTCGTTCATCGATCGGTTCCTTACCAAGTTCCTGCCCGAAAGCGCAGGTCCGTCAAC
>JANWVS010000720.1 GCA_025056835.1 Gemmataceae bacterium
GGCACAATCGGGGCTGTGCCGTCGATCTGACCCTTTACGACCTCAAGACCGGCAAACCGGTCGAGATGGTCAGCGGCTTTGACGAGTTTTCCGATGGTGCCTATCCCGGTTACTGGGGCGGCACCTCCCGCCAACGCTGGCATCGCGATCTCCTGCGCCGCACCATGGAGGATCACGGCTTCGCCGTCTACGAAGCGGAGTGGTGGCACTTCGATTTCAAGGATTGGCAGAAGTACCGGATCGGCAACCAGAGTTTTGAGGAGCTATCTCAAGGTCGTTGACGCCGGCGCGGAGGCCGACTGTCCGACGCGCCCTTCGGCTCAGGGCGTGCTCATGCCGACGAAGCTGCCGTCGTTCTCCCGCGATAACGCCCAAAGGAACGCCCCGACGTCCGGCGACTCGTAAAAGAAACCGATCGAATTGATTCGCACCTTGGGCTTACCCGGCTCGGGACGGTTCCATACCGTGGCCAACGTGCGGCGAACGAAGCGACCGAGAATGGTCGAGCGTTCAGTTTCGCTCGCCAGTCCCCGTTCCTGGGCCGCGGTCAGGCCCGGACCCGAGGTTGGAAGCCCGTCCGAGAAGAAGTAGATGGTGTCCAGACCCCGGTCGCGATACTTGAACGCCTCCTC
>JANWVS010000721.1 GCA_025056835.1 Gemmataceae bacterium
CCCTTCTGCCGGCGTAGCCCGGCGTAGGCCAGCCAGCAGGTCGGCTGGCACCTTAGCATCGAGCTGGCCGGCATGACGGAACTGCTGGAACTGCCCTAGCCGGGCCAGATTGTCTCGTCCGATGCGGTCGCGTAGATCATCTCGCTTGGCGGGGTTGCTGCCTTCATGGTCGAGCAGGGCGTAGGCCAACGAACGCAAGACCGGCTCGCGGTGTTGGGTACCGATCACTTGCAGCACTCGCCAGGCGTTGGCCACGAAGATGGCCTTGTGGCCAATGTCGCGGAAGTCGCGTGCGCCGTAGCGCCAGAATACCTCGAAAATCTCACTCAGACTGCCGCACCGTGCCCAGGCGGCGATGGCCCGATCGGCCGCCTCGACATCCCAGTTGTCCATGGCCTCGATGAATCGTTGCCGCGCTTGCCCTGGCGCGGGCAACTTACTCTCATCTACCGGAGCCATGCGCCAGTCGCCTTGCATCTGGTTGGTCTGCTGAGCCGACTTGAAGTAGTCAATCGACCAGAGCAAGGGCAGCCAGCGATCCTTGTCGGTCGAGGCCAGGCTAGCCTGATGGGCGGCATGGATGACCAGCACAGCATGGAACTTGAAACCGACTGGTCGCGGTTG
>JANWVS010000722.1 GCA_025056835.1 Gemmataceae bacterium
GTCGTGCAGATAGTTGGCCAGAGCGTCGAGCAATTCCGGATTCGACGGCGGATTCGTCACCCGCATATCGTCGAGCGGATCGACAATGCCGCGATTGAAGAAGTGAGCCCAGTAGCGATTAGCCACCGCCCTGGCGAAGAACGGATTCTTAGGATCTGCCATCCAATCGACCAGGCGCGTGCGGGGATCTTCGCCCCGTTCGATCTCCATCGGGTCGCCGTCGAGGGGCTTAACAACAGCCGGCTTCTGGGTCCGTTTGTTGGTCACAGTGCCATCCGGCTTGCTGTAAATGAACTGGAGGTTGGTCTGTTGATTGGCCCCGGGCACCGGAATCTGCTTCTTGCCCAGCCGTCCAAAGAATGCCGCCATTCCCCAATAATCGTCCTGGCTCCATTTCTCGTAGGGGTGGTGGTGGCAGTTGGCACACGCGATCCGCAGACCAAGGAAAACCTGGGCGACATCGTCGACGAATTGCTCCGGCTGCTGAAGGTCCTTATACCAGACGGTCGGCGGATTCTTGGCCTCATCCCCCGTCGCGGCCAGGATATCGCGAACAAATTCATCGTAAGGCTTATCGTTGGCCATCGCCTCCCGGATCCAGTTGTGGAAGGC
>JANWVS010000723.1 GCA_025056835.1 Gemmataceae bacterium
CTTTCGCCGACGGCCACGCCGAGTTGTGGCGCTGGCTGGAGCCGGACACGCCGAAGATCAAGACGTGGAACTTCACCGTGCGCAAGGGCCACCGCGACCAAGAACGCCTGAACAGCGTCACGCTGGATCCGAAACCGTAGGCTCCCTCCGCAGCGGCGAGGTTCGGCCGCTCAGACTCGCAGCCTATGAACCCATTTGCGACATCCCCTGGTACCCTGCGGAGCGGCCCGGCACAAAGCCGCACCGGCTTCACTTTGATCGAACTGCTCGTCGTGATCGCGATCATCGCGATCCTCGCCTCGATGCTCCTGCCCTCGCTGGCGCGGGCCAAGACCAAAGCCGGCACCATGCGCTGCTTGAACAACCTCAAGCAGCTCCAGTTGGCCTGGTTTATGTACCCGGGCGATCACGACGAAATGCTTGTCAAGAACTGGGTCGGCGACCGGCGGGCATGGATTGACGGCACGGTGGATGTCGGCCGCGGCTCGCCGGGCATGACCAACCTGAACGTGATCCGGGCAGGCACACTCTATCCCTATAACACCTCCACGGAAATCTACCGGTGTCCGAATGATCCGGCGGAGAAGCTCGGCGGCAAGTT
>JANWVS010000724.1 GCA_025056835.1 Gemmataceae bacterium
CCGAGATGATGACCTTCTTCGCGCCGCCGTTTTTGATGTGGCCAACGGCCTTGGTAGCGTCGGTGAACAGGCCAGTGGACTCGATGACGATCTCCACGCCCATCTCCGCCCACTTGATGGCGTTAAGGTCCTTCTCGGCGATGACCCTGACGGGCTTGCCATCCACTACAAGCGTGTGATCCTTGACCTCAACGGTGCCCGGATAGGCCCCGTAGGTCGAGTCGTACTTGAGTAGGTGGGCGTTGGTGGCCGCGTCGAATAAGTCGTTCACGGCGACCACTTCGATTTTGTCAGCGTGGTGCGCCTTGATAGTGCGGAATGCCAGTCGCCCAATGCGGCCGAAGCCATTAATGCCAACTTTGACGGTCATGAGAAATCTCCTTAAGTTGTGACGGAACACGGACTACGCAATACGCACTACCGTAGCGCGTAGTCCGTTGTCTCTAACAAGTTCATCAGCACTGCCGCCAGCTTAGCCGAGTCATGCCGCCATGGATAGGCCGCGTCGGCTAGGTCGGCGGCGATTACTTGAAGAGCGCCGTTCGCCGGCGCATCCACGGTCACCCAGTTCAGGTGCGGCAGCAGCGTCCCGCGCT
>JANWVS010000725.1 GCA_025056835.1 Gemmataceae bacterium
GAATTCCACTCCTTTGCCGATCCGGAGCGCGGCATCGTCTGGGAACTGACCCTTGCCCTGCTTCCCAAGCATATTCGTCTGCTGCTTCTGTCGGCGACGGTCGGCAACGCTGCCGAGTTTGTCAACTGGCTGGACCGCTGTCACGGCCGCAAGGTCGAGCTGGTCGAAAGTTTTGAACGGAAGGTGCCGCTCCGCTATCAGTACGTGCCCGATCAGTTCCTGGGTGAATTCCTGGTCGCCGCGGCCAAGGGGGATGAAGCGACGCGCAAAATCCCCGCCCTGGTCTTCTGCTTCAACCGCGATGAATGCTGGTCGGTCGCCGAGATGCTCAAGGGCCTTGATCTCCTGCCGCCGGAAAACAAGGCCCGCCTCAACGCCGAGATCGACCACTACGACTGGCCGCACGGCGTCGGCCCCAAGCTCAAGCAGATCCTGCGCCGCGGCGTCGGCGTCCACCACGCCGGCCTTCTCCCCTTCTATCGCCGGGCCGTCGAGGACCTCTTCGAGAAGAAACTCCTCAGCGTCGCCGTCTGCACCGAAACCCTGGCCGCCGGCATCAACCTCCCCGCCCGTTCCGTTGTCAT
>JANWVS010000726.1 GCA_025056835.1 Gemmataceae bacterium
TCCGGTGACGAGCCTCACCGAAGTAGCACGCGCGCGTCTAATATCATCGAGGTTGCGGAAAGGTTGCGGAGCAGGCTGCACCGAACGTGAGAGCCATGGCTGTGGTGGAGATTCGGGGACTGGTGAAACGCTACGGCGCGGTGACGGCGCTCCGCGGCGTGGATCTGACGGTCGAGGAAGGGGAAATCTTCGGCCTGCTCGGACCCAATGGCGCCGGCAAGACCACCACGGTGGAAATCCTTGCCGGTCTGCGTTCGCGCGACGCGGGCCAGGTGAGCGTCCTGGGCTTGGATCCGGCGATCGACCGCCGGCGACTCTCCTGGCTCCTGGCCCTGCAACCTCAGCGGTTCGAGTTTCTTGAGGACACCACCGTCGCGGAAATCGTCGCGGCGTACGCCTCCTTGTACGGCGAGCGCCGCTCCGGGCGCATAGAACAGCTTCTCGAGCGGGTCGGTCTGGCCGACCGCCGCAGGGCGCGCTTCCAGCATCTTTCCGGAGGCCAGCGCCAGCGGCTCAACATCTGTTTGGCGCTCATCGGCAACCCGCGCCTGATTGTGCTCGATGAGCCGACCACAGGCCTGGA
>JANWVS010000727.1 GCA_025056835.1 Gemmataceae bacterium
CGCATCCGGCTCTCTGGTCCGTGGGGTTTCCGCGAGACGAACGGGGACTGCCGCACGGTCATACCGCCCCGGCGCCGAGGCGTTGGACGGAACATCCCTGCGCGCCCGGCACCCATCCGGCCAGCACCGCCAGCCGTTCGGCTGTGACTTCCGGAAACACAGAGGCGGAAACGGATTTCGAGGCCGTTTCACGGTTGGCTTTCCTTGCAGGTGAACCTAGGCTGCACGCGCTGGCTATGCTGCTGGTCATCGACAACTACGATTCGTTTACCTACAACCTCGTGCAATATCTCGGGGAGATGGGCGTTGCCATGCAGGTGCATCGGAACGACCAGATCACGCTCGAACAGGTGCGCGCGCTGCGCCCTGAGCGCATCCTGATTTCGCCCGGCCCGTGTTCGCCGCGCGAGTCCGGTTTGTCCAACGACATCATCCGGGCCTTTGGCACCAGCACGCCGATCCTGGGCGTGTGCCTCGGACATCAGTGCATCGGGCATGTCTTTGGCGCGGAGGTGGTGGTCAACTCGCGCATGATGCATGGAAAAACCTCGCCGATTCGGCACAACGGCAAAGACCTCT
>JANWVS010000728.1 GCA_025056835.1 Gemmataceae bacterium
GTGATCCCGGAGGCCATCACCGCTCGCGTCAGCCGCTCATCCGCGGCAAAGTGGAAATAGGTGAACACCGTCTGACCGGCACGCATCATCGGCCACTCATCCGGCAACGGCTCCTTCACCTTGACGATCAGTTCGGCCGATTCCCAGATGGCCGCCGCTTCCGAGACAATCTCCGCTCCCGATGCCGCGTACACCTCATCCGTGATTCCGCTCCCCAACCCGGCGCCGCTCTGCACCAGCACGCGATGACCCGCTCGACGCAACTCCTCCACGCCGACGGGAATCATCGCGACCCGATACTCGTCCGACTTCACTTCCCGGGGAATACCGACAATCATGGTTCACCTGGATCAGCCCGTATCCGGGGATTCTGTTCGCCTCGGCCGGGGGGAATCAAGGCCAATCGCCGACCCGCCCCAACGTAATTCACCGTTGGCTGCTGTCACCCCAATCGATCCAGGACCGGCTCGAGCGATTGCAGCGAAAGGCCATCACGTTCGACGGATCCACAACGAGCCAAGATTCGTCCCCACGTCATGGACTCATCCCCATGCCAGGATTGGTCCGTGC
>JANWVS010000729.1 GCA_025056835.1 Gemmataceae bacterium
ACGACTACCTCGTGAAATACTTCCCCGACCTGTTCGATGTGCCCTTCACGGCGCGGATGGAAGAGGAGCTGGACGAGGTGGAAGAGGGCAAAGCCGACTGGGTGCAGGTGGTGCGCGAGTTCTATCAGCCGTTCCAGCAGAAGATGCGCGTGGCGATGCAGAGCGACGACCGTGTGCAGATTCCTGTTGTGGAGACGGAGCGACTTTGCCCTACTTGCGGCGCGCCGATGGTGCTGCGCAGCGGGCGCTACGGTGAGTTTCTGGCTTGCTCGCGCTATCCCGATTGCAAGACCACGCTGCCTGCAGGCGCAACGGGGGTAGTGTGCCCACTATGCCAAACAGGCGAGGTGGTGCAGCGCAAATCCAAAAAAGGGCGCGTTTTCTACGCCTGCTCCAATCGCGAATGCAAGTTGCTCACCTGGGACAAGCCGACAGGCGAACTCTGCCCCGAATGCAACGCGCCGCTGGTGGAGAAGGCGAGCAAGCGTCGCGAAATGCGCCTGATTGCCTGTAGCAACGCCGAGTGCCAGTATCGGCGGGAGGAGGCGGTGGAGGCGGATGAAGTGGTA
>JANWVS010000072.1 GCA_025056835.1 Gemmataceae bacterium
ATGCTCAACGGGTTAAAACCGCCGCCTTGCTGACCACGTCCGCCGCCTTGCCGCGGACCGTTGAAGGCCTCGTCCAAGACTTTGGCGGCCTCGACGGCGTTGGCGTTCTTCAGACGGATGACCTCGAAATCCCCTTCGCCTTGGTCGGTCCGCGTGATCAAGCGCGCTAATTCTTGCACCAGTTGCAAGGCTTCCTTGTCTTCACTCGTCACGATGAGCCGATTGCCGAAGGCCGTAATGGTAATCGGTGGCCCTTTCTTCTTGTCGTCTTTTTTCGCCTCGCCAACCAGTTCGGGTTCCTGATTCAAACTCACATACTGATAGACCAGCCCCCCCAGCAGCGACTGCTGGTTTTTTTTCTTCTCTTTTTCCCCGGGTCCACCCTTGAGCGGTAGGGACGGGGCTGGCGTGTTAGGATCGGCCCCTGGTCGCAGAATGCGAACTTCGTTGCCGCGCGTTTCTGCGATCAGCCGCTGCAAGGCCTCCGCAAGCGTCACGGCGCTGCCCTTGTCAAGCGAAATCACGCGGATGTTGCCTTCTTGGGCGTCGTCGGAGGTGATCGCCTTGATCGCCGCCTTCACATCGCGAATCTGATCCACCGACCCTTTCACGATGATTGAGTTGCTGACCGGCTCAAAGTCGATGAAGGGCGCCCCGCCCTTGACATCGCCGAACATGGCCTGCAAGGTCTTGGCTATTTTTTCGGCGTCGAGAGAAATGACCGGAATCTTTTCGGTCTTCGGGTCCGGCAGTCGTCCGCTCTGAATATGTCGGGCGATGTCGAATTGATCTTCCGGACTAGCGTAGACCATAATCTGCGTGCTGCTGATGGCGGTAATGCGCACCGTGCTCGATCCTTTGTAGATGTCCAGAAGCACTTTCGCCATCGAATCAGCGTTGCCGGAAGGCACAGTGTACAGTTGGAGAATTGGGGGGCCGGGATTGATCGGCCGCTGTTCGCCGGTGGGTACGTCGAAGTCTTTCAGGATTTTCTTGGCGAGGGCGATTTTGTCGGCCGGACCGGTGATGAAAACCGTGTTGGTGCGCTCATCGGAACTGATGTGATGAGCCCGGACGCGTCGTTCGGTAACGCTGCCGCCGCCGCGCGACCCGCCGAATCCGCCAAAGCCCCCCGGACCGCCGGGACCGAATCTCCCGCCGTCGCCTCCCGGCCCCGTCGGAGTCGGCTGGCTCGTCGCCTTTTGAATCACCTCCACCTGCGGACTGCCCAGCAACCGTTCGAGCATGTTTTGGGCTTGGATAGCACGCACGTATTGGCAACGATGGGCGTAAGTCTCGGAATCGACGTTTTCATTACGGTCCATGTCCTCAATGAGCCGGAGGACGCGCTGCAAGTTATAGACGTTGTCTTGCAAGATCATTTGATTAAAGCGGTCGATCGGCACCACCTGCGCAAAGGGACTGAGCAATTTCTTGACGCTGGGGGCAAACTCATCGACATTGATTTTCTTGAGCTGAACTACAATCTGAACGATTTCCGATTTGCCCCGTTCGGGCAACTCACTTTCATCGATTCGCGGAACAACACTGCCGTCGATTGGTTCGTCCGCGGGTACGATGATGAACGAACTTGGCCGGCGAATGAGGACGAATTTGCGTTCAATCAACACATCGTTGATAAGGTCGATGATCTCGGGAATCGT
Organism: Gemmataceae bacterium; assembly: GCA_025056835.1. Classification (GTDB taxonomy): domain Bacteria; phylum Planctomycetota; class Planctomycetia; order Gemmatales; family Gemmataceae; genus JANWVS01. The sequence goes on from JANWVS010000072.1 coordinate 1,665, forward strand.
GTACTTCCGCGGCACGCCGTTCGTGCGCGGCGCGATGAAGGTGAAAGTGCCAGGGACATTGATCGTGGAAGTAAACGGCACCCCCGTGGTATCAGCCAACCATTCGAAGACATTTCGCCACGCCTTGTCGCGCATTTCAAAAAGGTACGTCTTCGGTTCGCTCGCGGCGCTCTTCGAGCCATCTTTGGAATCCTTCTGGGCATGCGCCTCTTGAACCAAACCGACGACAACGATACTCACGATTAGCGACGGCAGCCAACGATGACTTCGCATGGCAGCACCCCCGGGAGCGGTCGAAACGCCCTTTTGGCACGAGCAGTGAGCTTTTGTTGCTGGCAATTTCGTGTTGCCTAATAAACGATTCTACCAAAAAGAAAAGAGCGAATTGATTAAAAACATCTGCCTCAGCGGTAGACCGGGTAATGCGCAAAAGCCGGCGAAGCCAAGTGGGTTCTATCCGCCGATTCATATCCAATGGCGATGACGGCCGAGCGCGCAAACCGGGAAAAATGCGGGAAAACCTAACTTACCCGTCGGCGCAACAGAATTGCGTGATCGCGCTTGGGGGGGGCGTGACTGCCGATGATTGTCTTGCAGTCCTCTTGCCGGTCGGAAATTTTTCAACGATTTTCTCATTTTTAGGTCAGCTCTTGTTTAGGTCAGCTCTTGAGTACGGGGAAGGTCATCGAGGCCTTGCAAGCCAAACAGTTCGAGAAACTTGGCGGTCGTGCCGTAAGACACTTCTTTCTGATCGGCGTCGGCTCGAAAGGCGACTTGAATGAGACCACGGCGCACCAGCTGGCGCAATATCGGCCCTGAATCGGCCCCGCGAAGGGCGTCGATCTCGGCCTTAGTCGCGGGTTGTCGGTAGGCAACCAAGGCCAACACATCAATGGCTTGCGACGACAGGCGGGCCTCGCGCACACTGCCGTACACTTTTTCCCACACCTCGCGGTATTTGGGGCGCAAAGCCAGAGTATACCCCTGGTCCGTGGGCTGAACGTGGTACGGCCGATTCTGCCGACGATAAATGCGGTTCAATTCATCGATGGCCTGGGAAAATTCAGCCGGCTTCAATCCGCGAATGATTTTCCCGGCACGTTCGGCAGTCAGTGGTGCGCCTCCGACGAACAAAAGGGCTTCCAGGATTCGTACCGGCGGCGGCGGCGCACCGTCGCTGCCCTGACACGGCGAAACTTCGCCTGCGTCGTTATCCCACGTCGCGCCATGAAGCATCTGATCGTAAGCGCTGCCGTTGGTTGCCTCGATTTCTTCCTCTGGCATGGATTGAATCGCTCCATCCGTGTTTCCATAACGCGTCGCGTATGTTATCATGATACGTTGTGGAAGGCGCAAATTACGATTTGACCGCGGAACTCACCGGCAAACGCGATCGCCTGCTGGAGTTGCTGCGCGGCTTGGGACGCGTCGCCGTGGCATTTTCCGGCGGTGTGGATAGCAGCGTCGTTGCCAAGGCGGCCTGGCTTGCGGTCGGAGACAACGCCGTCGCGATTACGGCGGACAGTCCCAGCGTACCGAGAGCGGAAATGACGGCGGCGCGTGACCTCGCGGCACGGATCGGCATACGCCATGTCGTCATTGCCACGGAGGAATTCAATCATCCCCAATACCGTCGTAACGACGGCACGCGGTGCTTCTTTTGCAAAGACGAACTTTACCGGCAGATCGAGCACGTCATGCCTGCTCTCGGCTTAACCACCATCTGCAGCGGCGCCAACTTGGATGATCTCGGCGATTTTCGCCCGGGGCTGAAGGCAGCCGCGAAACACGCCGTGCGCCATCCGCTACAGGAAGCCGGCTGTCGCAAGTCCGACGTCCGAGCGTTGGCGCGCCATTGGAACTTGCCGACCGCCGATAAGCCGGCTTCTCCGTGCCTGTCGAGCCGCATCGCCCCAGGGGTGGAAGTGACCCCCGAAAGAGTTCGTCGCGTGGAATTGGCGGAAGCACTGCTGAAAAACCTGGGATTGCGAGACTGCCGCGTTCGCCTTCACCACGGCGAATTGGCTCGCATCGAAGCGCCGCCGGAGGAAATCGTGCGCCTCGCCCAGCCTGAGATTCGCCGCCGATTGACGCAACATTTTCAGGAACTAGGATTTGTCTTTGTGACGATCGACTTGGAGGGACTTCGCAGCGGCAGCCTCAACGTCCTCGTCGATGTCGAAACACGTCGGCTTTTCGCAACGGACAATCAATGATGGTAGTCAGCCTGAGGAATGTTTCTTCGTAAAAGCCGCAAGTGCCGAAACCACGAGCTGGAGCATACGATGGCCCTATCTCCCCTTTCCGCCGTTAAGGCCTTAGATGCGTATTTTCTCGAGGCCCGGGCCCGCATCCTGGACTTGGCTGCCATTCTTGACCGCATTGGTCGCGGTGCGGGTGCGGAAGCTGTCGATTCCGACCCACGTCTCATGAAAATTCGCAAAGCCCTGGAAGTGCTCCAAGACCAATCCGGTGGTCGGGCGGAACGAATCCAACAAATCTTCTCCTTGGAGTATGATCCGCAGTGGGAAAAGCCGCGACCACGTGGGTAGCGCACCACACGACCGCCGAGTTTTCCGAACCCGTCTTTTGCACTCCCTTGCGTTCCGTGGGCAACGCTCCTAAAATTTCCAGGGGCCAGCGGCTGCGGCGATTTCTGCGCGCGATCCTCCAGACCTGGTTCAGAGAAATTGAGGCCCTGTCATGGCGGCGATGCGGTTCATCATGAACGCCGGTCGAACGAGTAAGCAAGGCCAGCAGATCAATGTCGGCAAAGACAATCCGGAATACGACGCTATCGTTTCTACGTTGACCTTTCATCCCGACGACCTGAAGACTCTCGGCGTGACTGCCGGAATGACAGTTCGGGTCCGCTCGGAATACGGCGGCGTGGCAGATTTTCGCTGCCAAGAAGGCAAAGTGCCGCGCGGCATGATCTTTGTCCCCTACGGACCGCCAACGTGTCGCCTGATGGGCACGACAACCGACGGCACGGGAATGCCGACCTCGAAAAATTGGGAGGTTGAAGTTGAACCGGTCGACGCCTGAGGGCACAACGATTTCGACTCCACCGCAACATAAGCATCTTGGGACGGGATAGACGATGGACATCGCAGTAGCAGAGGACAGGCGGCCGGAACAGTTTTCGGGCGATCCCGGGGCTTTCGACGTGCCAACCACAGCGCAATTTCGCGTGCCCGAGGCGAACATGGTCGCGGCTGCTTGGGAAGAGGTTACGCCGGGGCGGTATCAACCGCGTCGTTTCAAGGGCAGTTGCCAAGGTCGAGCCTTGGGTTGAACGTTTGTCATGCCGTCCGGTCCGGATGGTGAAATCCGTCGCTGAGTTGTTTCATGGAATTGACCGTAGTGAAAAACGCAACCTGCACGTTTTGCGGGTGCGTGTGCGACGACATTGAACTGCACGCCGACCACCGCCGAATCGTCCACACTAAGGCGGCGTGTGTTCTCGGCGCCAGCTGGTTCAAGAACCACACCGCTGAACGGCTTTATCCGGAAGCCCTGATTGACGGCCGCGAGGCCACGGTCGATGAAGCAGTCGAGGCAGCGGCCCATTATTTGCACGACGCCGCCTTGCCCTTGGTCTACGGCCTGAGCAATATCACCTGCGAGGCCCAGCGGGAGGCGATTTCATTGGCTGAACTGATCGGCGGAGTCGTCGACAGCCACACGTCGCTTTGACACGGTCCAACCGAAATAGCCGCCCAGTTGGGTGGCAAGGTCTCCTGCACGCTCGGCGAAGTCAAGAACCGGGCGGATTTCATCGTTTACTGGGGAGGCAACCCGGCTGAATGCCATCCGCGCCACTTCACGAAATACACGTTGACGCAAAAAGGGAAATTCATCCCCAACGGCCGCAAAGATCGGACGATGGTGCTGGTGGACATCCGCGAGACCCCGAGCGCCAAAGCCGCCGATATCTTCCTCCAGGTTCGCCCCTCGAAAGATTTTGAAGTCATCACCACCTTGCGGGCCCTCATCAAGGGACAGCCCGTCGCCCGCGATATGGTGGCGGAGACCGGTTTGACGCTGGACCAACTTCAAGACTTGGCGGAGCGCATGAAGCGAGCACGCTTCGGCGTGTTGTTCTTTGGTATGGGATTGTCGATGACCCGCGGCAAGCACATGAACTCCGCGGCCATCCTGACGCTCGCGGCAGAGTTGAATGCGTTTACCAAGTTCGTGGCCATGCCGATGCGCGGTCACGGCAATGTCACCGGCGGCGACGTCATCATGCGCTGGACAACGGGCTATCCGTTCGGCGTCAATCTGGCCCGGGGCTATCCCCGTTTCAACCCCGGCGAGTTTTCGACCGTTGATTTGCTCATTCGCGGCGATTGCGACGCAGCCCTGATTGTGGGGGCCGATCCTGGTGCGACCATGCCGCAGCCGGCAATCGACCATTTGGCACGCATCCCGACGATCGTGTTGGACCCCAAACTCACCCACACCAGCCGCTTGGCTCGAGTGCACATTACCACCGCAGTGACGGGCATCAGTGCGCCCGGCACCGTCTACCGCATGGATGAAATCCCATTGCCGTTGCGTCCTGCCTTGAAGTCACCTTATCCGACCGACGAAGAAGTTCTTCGCCGAATTCACATGGCCGTCGCCGCCAGAAGCCGGCCTGCGCCGCCCGTCGTGTGGCCGGGGCCGGTGGCTGTTTGAATGCCAAGAAAGGATCGTCGAGGTGGGGGATCATTCCCAAATACGCATTACCGGCGGCGTCGTGTACGATCCCGCCAACGGCATCCATGGAGAGGTTCGCGACATTTGCATCCGGGACGGCCGAATCGTCGAGTCGGTCGACGGCGGCCGAATCATCGACGCAGCGGGCATGATTGTTTTTCCCGGCGGTGTTGATGTCCACACGCATGTTGCCGGCGCGGCCCTCAATTTTGCTCGGGCCATGATTCCCGAAGACCATCGCCGCCATGCGCCGGTGATTCGCAGTGCCGTGCGGCGCGGCGGTATCAGCGGGGCCACCCCGACGACGTTTGTCACCGGCTACCTTTATGCCGGTTTGGGCTACACGACTGTCAACGAAGCGGCTGTTCCGATCCTTTCGGCCCGTCACACGCACGAGGAGCTGCGCGACACACCGATCGTCGACAAATCAACCTGCGTGTTGATGGCCAATAATGAGATTTTGCTCGACCTGATCGAAGCCGGCGAGCTGGAGCAAGCTCGTCATGTCACCGCGTGGAACATTTGGGCGGCCAAGGCCTACGGAGTTAAAGCCGTCAATCCCGGAGGGGTCGCTGCGTGGAAATGGGGTAAGGACGCCAAGGGGCTTTTCGAGCCGGTGCCCGGTTATCGCTCGCTGACGCCCGCCATGATTATCCAGGCCTTGGCCGGCATCGTCAACAGCCTGAAACTGCCGCACGCGCTCCACCTTCACTGCAATCACCTCGGTGCGCCGGGCAATTACCAAACCACGTTGGAGACGATGAAGGTTCTCGAAGGCCATCGCGCTCATTTAGCCCACCTGCAATATCACGCCTACGGCGGTGACGATTGGTCGACCATGCGCTCCGAAACCGTTCGGATTGCCGACGAATTCAACGCGCGGGACAACCTCACGACCGACGCCGGCGCCGTTCTTTTTGGCGACACCGTTACGATCACTGCCGATGGGCCTTGGCAGCACTTGCTGTATCAGTTGACCGGTAAGAAATGGGGAAATATCGACGTCGAAAACGAAACCGGCTGTGGGGTCGTTCCCTACGTTTATAAGGAAAAAAACCTGGTCAACGCCATCCAATGGGCCGTGGGCTTGGAATTGCTACTGCTTATCAAGGATCCGTGGCGGATTTATCTTACCACAGACCATCCCAACGGAGCCGCTTTCTGGCGTTATCCGGAAGTCATTCAGTTGTTGATGTGTCGCGACTATCGGCGTGAACAGCTTCAGAAATTAGCGCCCAAAGCGCTCAAACGGATCGTTTTGCCGGAGCTGGATCGCGAATATACTCTCTCGGAAATCGCGATCATCACGTCCGCCGGCCCCGCCCGGGCCTTGGGACTGACCAACAAAGGGCACTTGGGCGTGGGAGCGGATGCGGACATCGCCATTTTCAACCGAACCGCAGACGCTGCCCGCATGTTCGCCTACCCCCGCTACGTCCTCAAACGCGGCGAGATTGTCGTCGAAGAAGGTGAAATCCGCAACGTGGTCAACGGCCGAGGACTGCTGGT
>JANWVS010000730.1 GCA_025056835.1 Gemmataceae bacterium
CTCCAGGCCGACCAGGTTCGGATGGTGCAGCCGCAGCTCGGCCGCATCCTCGATCGTCACGATGCGCTCGCCCTCGGGGATGAAATTCGACAGGATGTTGAGCAGCGTCGTCTTGCCGGAGCCGGTGCCGCCGGAGATCACGATGTTCTTCTTCTGCTCGACGGCGACCCTCAGGAACTCGATCATCGCCGGGCTGGCCGAGCCGAAGCGCAGCAGATCGTCGGCCACCAGCTTGCGCTTGGCGAACTTGCGGATCGTCAGGCTCGGGCCCTTGAGGGCGAGCGGCGGAATGACGGCGTTGACCCGCGAGCCATCCTTCAGACGCGCATCGACCATCGGCGACCCCTCGTCGATGCGCCGTCCGATCGGCGCCACGATGCGCTCGATGATGCCGAGCACCGCGCGATCGCTGGTGAAGGCCAACGGATAGCGCTGCAGTCGCCCGCTGCGTTCGACGAAGATCTCGTCGGCCCGGTTGACCATGATCTCGGTGACCGAGTCGTCCGCGAGCAGCGGCTCCAGCAGCCCCAGTCCGATCGCTTCGTCGCGCACGCTTTCCAGGAGCAG
>JANWVS010000731.1 GCA_025056835.1 Gemmataceae bacterium
AACGCGAACTCGCCGCAATCAAGAAGAAGCTCGGGCTCTGAGCGTGGTCGGGTGGCCAGCGCCGCCCGCCTGCGCTTGCCCGCAAGTCACTGAGGTGGCTTGCGGGCGGCGCGGCTCTGTATGACCTGCCCCCATCTGCCGTACCACTGATTCGGAAGGAGTCCGGGTTGAAGGTTACGTGATTTCGTTGATGACTGGGGTTCGCCGAGCAGCACCGTCGGCATGCCGACGGTGCTGCTCGGCAAAGCGCGCGGGCGGGATACGCCCGATGCTGCTGTGCGGACGCACCTCGTTGTAGTCGCGGCGCCAGTGCGCGATGACCTCGCGGGCCTGCTGCAGGGTCTGAAACCAGTGCTCATTGAGGCACTCGTCGCGAAACTTGCCGTTGAAGCTCTCGATGGTGCCGTTTTTCATGGGTTTGTCCGGCTCGATCAGCAGGTGTCGGACGCGGCGCACCTACGTCCAGGCGATGAAGGCTCGGCTGGTGAACTCCGGACCGTTGTGGCTGCGCCGAAACGTCGCCTGCGGCTCGTTGTCGGTGCGCACGGCTGCCGGGTAGTCGCGGA
>JANWVS010000732.1 GCA_025056835.1 Gemmataceae bacterium
CCTGGAGCTAACCCGCTGTGGGTTCTGACCGTCGCCTCCTCGGGTGCGGCCTTACGGCCTCCAGCGACGGCGAGCCTGATTTGGCGACCGTGACCTAAGTCCTCTCAGGCTAAGGTCTTAAGCACGGGGCTAGGCCTGTCAATTAGGCAGCCAGAGCAAACTGCGGTTCAGCAGTTATTGGTGCGGTCAGCTTTTTACGTGGCCAACTGACCAACCACGACACGCGGCCTGACGCCTCAACTTACCCGGTCGAAACCAAGTTCGCCCCCGTTTCAGTCGTGCGTCTTTGGTATCCTATGCCGATCTTTCCTTCGGTCAACAACTTCCTGTCAGTTTTGAATTTCCGGCGAATCCGGGAACGCTTTTCGCTTCTTCCCGGTCTAATTGCCAAAGAACCCTACCAATAATAGACGCTCGAAGCCACCTGCGGTTTCACGGAGAATTCCAAAATGTCGGTTGTTTTCCGCCTGACCGCCTGCCTGACGATTCTGGGCCTGGGTTTCACGCCGTTGGCTGCCGATCCAGCCAAATCGCCCCGCGAGGCTCTCAAACCATTTAACGAC
>JANWVS010000733.1 GCA_025056835.1 Gemmataceae bacterium
GCGCGAGCTGCCTGAGCCGTACTCCTTGCCCGCCAGCACAATCAGCGGCGTGTTGCTCGCCTTGTAGCGCTGGCACGCCTCGTAGATGGTCGTGCGCTCGCCCGTGTCCCAGTGGATAGTGTAGCCGCCCTCTGTGCCTGGCAGCAGCAGGTTCTTGATGCGGATGTTAGCAAAAGTACCGCGGATCATCACCTCGTGGTTGCCACGCCGCGAGCCGTAGGTGTTGAAGTCGCGCGGCTCCACGCCGTGCGCAATCAGGTACTGCCCCGCAGGGCTATCCACAGGAATACTGCCTGCGGGCGAGATGTGGTCGGTGGTGATGCTGTCGCCGAAAATCGCCAGCACGCGGGCATTGTGAACATCGCTCAGCGCGGGCGGCTCGGCGGGCATATCGTCAAAATAGGGCGGGCGCTGGATGTAGGTGCTGGCGGGATCCCACTCGTACACATCCGATTCGGGGATGGGCAGCGAGCGCCAGTGTTCGTCGCCGTCGAACACCTGCGCGTAGCGGTGTTTGAACATCTCGGATTGCAGCGCGCGGGCGATTGTCTCGCGCACCTCCT
>JANWVS010000734.1 GCA_025056835.1 Gemmataceae bacterium
ACGCTGGCGAGTCTGCTTGAGAGCCGCGACCGCCAGGGAGCGGACCTGCCTCGCTTCATCCAAATCTTCGAGCAGATCGCTCAGGCGGTCGGCTTCGCGCACAGTCGTGGCATCATCCACCGCGACCTGAAGCCGATGAACGTCATGGTCGGCGAGTTCGGCGAAGTGCAGGTCATGGACTGGGGCTTGGCGAAGGACACGGGTGATGACCAGGAATCTCCGAGCGGGGGACGTAAGTCCCCCGTGGAGGAACGTCACCCCCCTGTCGGAGACGAAGCACGGAAGGCTGATGCCCTCCGCTCGCATGAACACACCGCCGCCGGCACCATCCTGGGCACCCCAGGCTACATGGCACCGGAACAGGCGCGGGGGGAAGCCGTCGATGAGCGAGCCGACGTCTTCGCTTTAGGTTCAGTTCTGGCAGCGATTCTCACTGGCAAACCGGCATTCGTCGGCAGCAGCCACTGGGAAATCATTCACAAGTCGGCGAAGGCTGATCTGTCCGACGTCATGTCTCGACTCGATAAATGCGGGGCCGACACC
>JANWVS010000735.1 GCA_025056835.1 Gemmataceae bacterium
GTCGATGCGCTGGAGGATGTGTCTTGCTCCCCTACAAGATCGTCGTCGGGCTGGAGGTCCACGTCCAACTGCTGACCAGAACGAAGCTTTTCTGCGGGTGCAGCACGCGGTTTGGTGCTCCTCCCAATTCGCAAGTCTGCCCCATTTGCCTTGGCATGCCCGGCGTTCTGCCCGTCATGAATCGCCACGCTTTCGAGCTGGCCCTCCGCGCCGCCCTGGCACTCAACTGCCAGATTGCCTCCTTCACCAAGTGGGATCGCAAGAACTACTACTACCCCGACCTGCCGAAGAACTATCAGATCAGCCAGTATGACCTCCCGTTCAGTCACGACGGCTACCTGGAGATCAACGCTGCTCCCGACCCACGGCGAGCATACGTGCCCAAGCGGATCGGCATCATCCGCGCTCATCTGGAGGAGGATGCCGGCAAGAATCTCCACGACGAAACGGGCCGCGGCGGGGACTCCCGCGTGGACCTCAACCGTGCCGGCACGCCCCTGTTGGAGATCGTCAGCAAACCGGACATCAACA
>JANWVS010000736.1 GCA_025056835.1 Gemmataceae bacterium
GAAAACCGGGGCGCAGCACCACCACCGGGATGGCGAATCGGTGGTGATACTCCAGCGCCAGCCGCTCCGCCTCGACCTTCGTCTGCGTGTAACCGTCGATGTGCTCGTCCGGCAGCGGTTCGGTTTCATCGGTGCCGTAGTGGTGGCGGGCGGCGTAGACGCCGAGGCTGGAGATATGAACGAACCGGCGAAGTGGCCGCCCTCGGACCGCTTCCAGCAGCTGCCGCAAGGGCTCGACGTTGACCGCCCGATACTCCTCCAGCGAGCCGGTATCGCCGACCTTGGCGGCGCAGTGAACGAGGACATCGGCCTGGGCGGCGGCCTGGTGAACGATGGCGGCATCGGTCAGGTCGCCCCGATGGATGACAGCTCCCAACTTGTCCAGCAGGGCTGTGTCGCTCGTTGGCCGGGCGATGGTATGCACCTGCACGCCACGGGCGGCACAGGCTTCGGCGAGGTGGCCCCCCACAAAGCCGGTGGCACCGGTGATGAGATAGCGTTCGGCCATGCTGGCGTTCCTGCGACG
>JANWVS010000737.1 GCA_025056835.1 Gemmataceae bacterium
AAGGGACCAGGTACGGATTGTATGGATAAGTGGAGGTGTAGACCGTGTTGCAGCCCGTGGCGGCAACGATCCCCCAGTCTTCACCGTATTTGCTGCCCGTAGCAGCACACAACATTCGTAAGGCCGTGCCTTCGCCGCAGCCGGCACAAGAACCCGCCCCACCTGTATAGATGTGGGCACTTTCTTTCAGCATGATGTCAATCAACAAATTGCCGCTAATGTATTTGTCATCGGAAGGACCCATGTTTTTGAACAATCGGTGGCTTTTGCGAGCCTTGTACATTACCTCGTCCGTCTTGGGGACCATCCGCAGAGCATTATCATCGCATACGGTGACGCACTCGGCACAACCTTTGCACTTGGACGGATCGATGATGATGTTGAACATGCCGCCCACGCCCAGCTTTTTCTTGAAGCCGTCGTAATACTTTTTGGTGCGGGACCATTGCGGCTCATACAGGGCACGGTCCTCGGGTGGCAACTGGCTCATTTTCCGTTGCCATTCCTCCTCTGAGAGCACCTT
>JANWVS010000738.1 GCA_025056835.1 Gemmataceae bacterium
GTTCTATGCGGATGCCAGCCGCAATCTGGGCGAGCTGCCGCTCTACGACCCGCTGGACGATGATGCCCAGGAGCATTTTCGCAGGCGCCTGGCGTTTCTCGATTTCGGCGGGCTGGTGCCAGATCGCTTCGACGAGCGTTTCTATGCGCTGCGCTCGGGGCTGCAACGCTGGGTGGCCTCGCCGTCACTCGAGGTGGCGGACGATCTGGAAGTGGTGCGCGTGGGGCTGCATCAGCGCTGGCAGACCAAGCGCGGCCTGCCGGGCCAGCGGCGGATCATCGACTGGATCGTGTTCGACCTGGACACCACCTGGTTTCCGGAGGCGAATCGGGACAACTTCGGCAGCGACCTGGGGCTCACGTCCTACGCCTTCCGCTGGCACGTGGGAGATCGGCTGACACTGGTTTCGGACGGCATATTCGACTTTTTCTCGGACGGGCAGCGGCTGGTGAGCGTGGGGGCGTTTCTTTCTCGCCCGCCGCGGGGAAGCTGGTATGTCGGCTTTCGTTCGCTGCAC
>JANWVS010000739.1 GCA_025056835.1 Gemmataceae bacterium
CCGTGAAGCTGCCGATGTGCGCGAGCGCGCGGCGGATGCAGGTCAGCATGCCCAGCGCCAGCACGTCTACCTTCAGCAGCCCCAGCGCCTCCAGGTCGTCCTTGTCCCACTGGATCACCGTGCGGCCCGGCATGGCGGCATTCTCGATCGGCACCAGGCGGTCGAGTCGGTCGCACGCGATCACGAAGCCGCCGGAATGCTGCGACAGGTGGCGCGGAAAGCCGATCAGCTCCTGCGAGAGCTGCGCCACCTGCGCGATGACCGGGTGGTCCGGATCGAAGCCCGCCTCGCGCAGGCGCTCCGGCAAAATGCGGCGGCCATCCCACCAGGCCATCGACTTCGCCAGCCGGTCCACCTGATCGAGCGACAGGCCGAGCGCCTTGCCCACGTCGCGCAGGGCGCCGCGCGGCCGGTAGGTGTGCAGCGCTGCGGTCAGCGCCGCGCGTGCGCGGCCGTACTTGGCGAAGATGTACTGCATCACCTCCTCGCGCCGCTCGTGCTCGAAAT
>JANWVS010000073.1:0-3014 GCA_025056835.1 Gemmataceae bacterium
CTGGCCGACGATACGGGCCCTGTCGTTCTCCTTGAGCGCCCCGGCCAACACTTCTGCGGCACTAGCGGTGTCGCTGTCAATGAGCACACTCATCGGCAATGCAAATGGTGCCGGTTCCCGGGCGTAGTAAACGGTGCTGTATTTCGGGTCTTGGCTTTCCACCGTGGCGATAATGCCCTCGGAGAGAAATCGCTTGGCGGCTTCGATCGCGACTTCGACGATGCCCCCCGGGTTACCGCGGAGGTCGAGAATCAACGCCTTGATTTCGGACTTCACCAGCTTATCCAACGCGTCATCCAGTTCTTGCAGGGTCGATTCCTGGAAGCTGAGGATGCGAAGGTAGCCGATCTCCGGCGCCTTGGAATCATTGGCGAAGGCCACGCTGGCCACCATCATACCCGAGGCGGTCTCGCCCTTGAGCGCATCGACCAGTTCGCGCAGTTGGTCAGGAGTGAGGTAAGCGGTGTAGTTGTCGACGGCGTAGCCGGACCCGCACGCGAGTTCCATGATCGTCACCGTCGGATTCAACTGGAGTATGTCCTGGGCGGCGAGGGCTATTTCGCGAATTTGTGTCTCGACTTGCCCCCTGTTCAATCGGTCGCGCGGCGGGTATTTCTTCTTCAAGTAATCGCGGAAGGCAGCGGCTTCGAGCTGTCGGCCCGGCAGATGCTGCTGAATGAACTGCGGATTGGCCAAGGCCGCGTCCAACTCGTTTAAGCCTTGTTCGAACAGCCGTGCCGGAGTCACCCGTTTTTTGTCCAAAGCAAAGTCGAGAAGGGTGTCCCGTATCCTGCTGTACAAACGTAGCGATTGGCCGTAATCGAGACTCAGCACTTCCTTGCGGTAGCTCGCGTCCTGGTGCCGAAGGATTTGGTAATAACGCCGCAGGCAATGGAAGTAGCGCTGTTGCGTTTCTGCAGCGTGGTCCCGGCGGAGCAGTTCGGAGTAGGCGTCGAGGGCCTTGTCCCAATCTCCGTGACGTTCGTGGGACTCCGCTTGTTCCCGCAGGGCCTGAGCAGCCGGGTCGGAGGCCGCCGAAACCGTCACGGTCAGCACAACCGTGCCGGCCACGGTCAGCGTTCGCCGCCACCACGATGCCAGGCTCACGTTCGCCTCCTCGGCTTATCGGCGGATTGGGATTGCCGCGTATCAGTATAAACTAACGCCAACGTTCCGTCAAACAGACGTTGCCGATTCATCAAAAGTTTTCTCGTTTTCGTTATGATCGATCCCGTTCGCCAAGAAGTTATTGCCGCGGCCCGCACCGTCGTCGTAAAAGTCGGCACCAATGTGCTGGCCTCGGCCGACGGCCGACTCGATCCGGTGCGGCTGGCGGCGCTGACCGACCAGCTTCAGCGCATTCGCCAGTCGGGCCGACACGTCGCCCTGGTTAGTTCCGGCGCCATCGGTGCCGGCGTCGGTCGACTCGGTCTCGATGCTCGCCCGACCGACCTGCGGCATCTTCAAGCTTGTGCCGCTGTCGGCCAGAGTTTTCTCATGCGCGCCTACCAAGAATGTCTCGACGCTCACGGCGTCCACGCCGCACAGATCCTTTTGACCGCCGGCGATTTCGACAGCCGGCCTCGCTATCTCAACGTCCGCAATACCATCCACACCCTCTTCGAGTGGGGTGTGCTTCCCATTATCAACGAGAATGACACCGTCAGCGTCGCAGAGATCAAATTCGGCGACAACGATCATCTCGCCGCCATGGTGACCAACCTTTTGCAAGCGCCGTTGCTGATCTTACTCAGCGTCGTCGACGGTTTGTTCACCGGCGACCCGGCCGTGGATCCGACGGCTCGCAAACTGGACACCGTGCCGCAAATCGACGCCGCGATCATGAGTCTCGCCGGTGCCGGTAAAAGTTCCCTCGGCACCGGAGGTATGCGCAGCAAGCTCCGCGCAGCCCGGCTGGCCACGGCGGCTGGTGAGTCGGTCATCCTAGCCAATGGCTCCACGCCGGGGGTGCTCGACGACATCTTTGCCGCCAAGCCGACGGGCACCTTATTTCTACCCCACGGCGTCGCTGTCCCGGCTTGGAAACGCTGGCTGGGGTACACGGCCCGGCCCAAGGGGCGGTTGCTGGTCGACGCCGGCGCTTACACGGCGGTCGCCGCCAAAGGGCGCAGCTTATTGCCCATCGGCGTCGTCCAGGTGCAGGGTCAGTTCAACAAGGGCGACGTCGTTGCCCTCTGCGATGCGGCCGGGGCCGAATTTGCCCGTGGACTGACGAACTATCCGGCCAGTGTGGCCCAGCGCATCGCCGGTCTGCGTTCCGAACAGATCGCCCAAGTACTCGGTTCCGTACCCTACGAGGAAATCGTGCATCGCGACAACCTGGTCGTCATCGACTAGCATCGACAATGATCGGCCGTCGTATGCGTTAGACTGCACAATTTCGCGCCAACCTGCGGATTACGCTTTCGAGATACTCGTGGACTCGATTGGAGAACGACGATGCCTGCCCGGCCTTGGCGGTTGACCTCGGCATTATGGCTGCTCCTCGCGGCGGCTGCCCCTCCCCCGTGCAACGGTTCGAACTTACGGTCCACGGGGACTGCCGGCCAGGGCACCGTGGCGGAAACTCGGCGGCCCTTTGCCATCACGGTCGTCGATGCTGCAACAGGACGCGGCGTGCCGTTGGTCGAACTGCGCACCGTTCACGGCATTCGTCTTGTGACCGACAGCCAGGGCATCGTTGCGTTCGACGAACCAGGATTGATGGACCGCGACGTGTTCTTCCATGTCTTCAGCCACGGCTACGAATTTCCCAAGGATGGCTTCGGCTACCGCGGTAAGTCGCTGCGCGTCACCGCTGGCGGCGCTGCCACGTTGCCGATCCAGCGCCTGAACATCGCCGAGCGGCTCTATCGCATCACCGGTGCCGGCATTTATCGCGACAGCATCCTCGTCGGGCGAGCGACGCCGTTGAAGGCACCGCTGCTCAATGGTCTCGTCTTCGGCTCGGACAGTGTGGTCAGCGTTGTCCACGCCGGCAAAATTCATTGGTT
>JANWVS010000073.1:3024-7866 GCA_025056835.1 Gemmataceae bacterium
TTCTGGGGCGACACGCATCGGCCCAGTTATCCGCTGGGGAATTTCCATGTACCCGGTGCGACTTCGGCGTTGCCCGGCCGCGGCGGCCTCGACCCCGACGTTGGCATCGATCTCGAATACTTTGTCGACGCCAAGGGCTTTGCTCGCGAAACCGCCCGCATCGCCACGAAGGGAGCGACCTGGTTGACGACCGCCGTCGTCTTACCGGATCGTGAAGGTCGCCGCCGGCTGTACGGTTCGTATCTGACCGTGCAACCGCCCATGAAGATTTATGGCCGTGGTCTGGCGGTCTTTGACGATCAGCTAAAGAAATTTGACCCGGTCGTGGAAGTCGATCTCAAGGCGCCGCATTTCCCTAGCGGGCCGGCGTTGGTCCATCAGGACGAGGAAGGGGCTTACGTCTATTTCGCCCATCCCTTGCCAACGACGCGGGTCCGGGCCACGGCGGAAGCGTTTCTCCGGCCCGACGAGTATGAGTCGTTTACCTGCCTCAACGACGGAACGACGCTTAGCGAGCGAAACCTCGACCGCGACGCTGCGGGCGCCCTTCGCTACGCCTGGCGCAAAGGCACGCCGGCGCTCAGTCAGGCGGACGAAGCTAAGCTCATCGCCGCCGGCGCCATTCGGCCGGAAGAGGCGCGCTGGCAGCTCTTCGACCAGAGAACGAAAAAGCCGGTGCGAGCGCATTCCGGCTCGGTCGCCTGGAACAACTATCGGAAACGATGGATCAGCATCTTCGTGGAAGTCGGCGGTTCGTCGTATCTTGGCGAGGTGTGGTACGCAGAGGCGCCGACGCTCACCGGTCCTTGGGGCCCGGCGGTCAAGGTCGTGACGCACGACAGGTACAGTTTTTACAATCCGCGACACCACCCGATGTTCGACAAGGACGACGGCCGCTTCATCTACTTTGAGGGCACCTACTCGCACACGTTTTCCGGCAATGCCGACGCGACGCCCCGCTACGACTACAACCAGATCCTCTACAAACTCGACCTCGCCGATCCGCGGCTGCGGCCATAAACGGCCCGGGCGGCCAGGCCGACGGCCTCAGCCTGGTCGGGCGAGCGCCGCGTCGATCCGCCGCAGGGTCTCCTCCTTGCCGAGGATCGCCAAACAATCGAAAACACTCGGACCGATCATGACGCCCGTGGTTGCCACGCGCAGGGCGTGGTTAACATCGCCCAACTTGACCGGCTTGCCTTCGCAATATTGCTTGAGCGCGTTCTCAATGGCATCCGGCTCGAACGGCGTCACGCTGGCCAAGACCTGGGCAAAGGTCCGCAGATGATCGCGCATGCCTTCTTTGTTGATCCGTTGGTCAAAAGCCTTCGCATCGTAGACCGGATCGCGGAACAAAAAGCTCGCGTAGAGGTAGACGTCGGAGAAGACCCGAAGCCGCTCGCCGCAGGCCAAAGCGACTTTGCGGACCTTGTTGCGAAGATTGGCATCGACGTCGGCACCAATCAGTCCCGCCCGGCGCAGGAAGGGCAACAGCCCCTCGACCTTGTCCTCTAAGGGCAGTTGCTTCATGTATTCGCCGGCCATCCACAAGAGCTTGTCAGGGTCGAAACTGGCCGGCGCATTATTGACGCGCTCCAGGCTGAAGTTGGCGATCATGGTCTCCAGCGGCATCACTTCGGTCTTGTCGTCGAGCGACCAGCCAAGCCGACCGAAGTAATTGACCAGCGCTGCCGGCAGATAGCCGAGCGTGCGATAAAAAGCCACCGTAGCAGGGTTGAGATCTTCGCTGTTCTTGATTTGTTCATCGGTCCATTCGGCCGGCACGGCATGGGCCGCCCGCAACCGAGCGACAATGTCGTCCGTCATGAATTGCTTCATCTTGCGCTTGCTCAGCTTCTCCTT
The DNA here is from genome assembly GCA_025056835.1 of Gemmataceae bacterium. Taxonomy (GTDB): domain Bacteria; phylum Planctomycetota; class Planctomycetia; order Gemmatales; family Gemmataceae; genus JANWVS01. Next base: position 4,888 of record JANWVS010000073.1, read on the forward strand.
CGACTTGGGTGCATTGACCACAGGCACGTGAGCAAAACGCGGCACGGAATAATCCAGCGCCTCGTAGATCAGGACCTGCACCGGCGTGTTGGACAAATGCTCTTTGGCGCGGATGACGTGGGTGATCTTCATCGCCACGTCGTCGACGACCGTCGCAAAATTGTACAAGGCCCGGCCGTCGGCCCGCAAAATCACCGGATCGCCGACCAGGTCGGATTGCACTTCCACTTTGCCGGCAATCAGATCATCGACGACGATGGTTCGACCTTCCGGAACCTTGAGCCGCAAGACCGTGGGTTGGGCGTCGTAGAGGCGGCGGCACTCGGCCGCGGGGGTCGTGCGATGACGGCCGCGATGAACGTAATTCCGCTTGGCGCGCTCGGCGGCCTTGCGGTCGGCGTCCAGTTCTTCTTTGGTGGCGTAGCAGGGATAAGCCTTGCCCTCGTCGAGCAAGCGCAAGGCTGCCGCCACGTAAAGGTCCTTGCGCTGCGATTGGAAATAAGGAGCGTGAGGACCGCCGACTTCCGGGCCTTCATCCCAAGCGATCCCAAGCCAGCGGAACCCTTCGAGAATCGGTTGCAAGGCCTCGGGTCGGTTGCGCTCAGCATCGGTGTCGTCGATGCGGAGGATGAATTGACCGCCGAGTCGCCGCGTCAGCAGCCAGTTGAACAACGCGGTGCGAACGCCGCCGATGTGCAAGTAACCGGTCGGCGACGGGGCGAAACGGGTGCGGATCGTCATGCAGTCAAGATACGACCCGCATCCCCGGCCGCCAGCAATCAGGCGGTCATGGTCGGCTCGGCCTGCTTTTTGATGTTGGCCCGGCCCTCGACGAGCGTTTCCGTGATGCCGAACTGCACGACCTTGCCGTGGTGGTTGACGATCTCGCGGCGCCATTCGATAGCGCCGAATCGGCCGCGCGCACGCTCGGTCTTCGTGAGCACTGTCGTTCGTACGCGAATCGTGTCGCCCACGAAAACCGGCTCTTTGAATGTCCATTCCTTGATTTGCAAGAAGGCCATGGTCCGCATCGGCGGAGCGTGCAGGCTCAAACCGCTCCCCAAGGCCAGGACCAGCAAGCCGTGCGCGATCGGCCGGCGGAAAAGCGTCGACTTGGCGAATTCATGGTCCATGTGGATCGGGTTGAAATCGCCACTCAACCCCGCGAAAATCGCGATGTCAGCCTCGGTCACGGTCCGGCCCAAGGATTCCCACTGCTGACCAATCGCCACATCATCGAAATACAAATGAAACGTCGTGAACGACATGGCGCGAATCCTACGCCTGACGACGTCTTCTGCGTCGCCGCCTCGTGACGCATCGCAAGTCTGTCCCGCGAAGCAACCTGCCGGTCGGCAGCGCCGGGGCGCTCGACGAACCAGGTCGCTGCGATGGTCCCATTAGCAGCCATCCTATGGCGACGCTCCGCCGGTGGCCAATGCCAGCAACCGCGGCGAGCAGCCGGCGAACGCGCCACCCCGCGCGTCGGTGGTCAATCGCTTCTGCCGCGGTGCAGCGACGCCCCTTGGCGAGGCATGCACGAACGATGAGATGAAGAGACGAGCGGCGCTGTAGGTCCGTTCGATTGCGGCACATGACGTTATTTTTCGACCGAGCCGCACCGGTTGACGACCGACGCCGCACGCAGTTGCGGCACCTCGAACGGACCTGCGGCGCGTCGGTTGGCGTTGACTAATTTCGGCACATTGCTATGAACGGCGGCACGACACGAACCAGGAATGGTCAAAAGCGAAACGCTGGCCGAAATGGCGGATGTTGGCCATGTTTTCCCGCTATCGCCGATTGCCGCCTTGGTTGCCGGCCGCCGCGCTCGTGGCGTTGGCCGGTTGCCATCGTTATCTCGTCGAGACGCCGAATCTGCTTCGTCGGGCTGAGTGGCGGGCCGCGATCGACGCCGCTCCCGCTGCTCATCGGACTCCCGACATCGAAGTGCTTTACGCCACCGACCGGGCCATCGAGGCCACGGATGCTTCGGGGCCGAAATACGGCTACCGGCGGACCAAATGGTTGGCTTTCGGTACGGCGGTGGTCGGATTGGAGCCGCGGCCGACGTGGGAACAACTGCGCGACGACAGTTTTACGCCGCGCCGTAAGCAGGCCTACAAGCTCCGCCTAGCCCAGGTGCGTGAAGAGGGGCGCTTCGGGTTCGTGGTCGATTGCTTGCGGCCCGGCGATAGCGGCTTGGAAGTCGACCCCAAGGCCTACGACGATTTCCAGCGTGAAATCGCCCGCTTCCATGCCCTGCTCCGCGAGCGGCTGGAGCGATCGCCGCAGAAGGACGTCTACATTTTCATTCACGGCTTCAACACGTCGTTCGACAACGCCGTGTTTCGGCCGGCAGAGGTTTGGCACTTCCTCGGCCGCGTGGGCGTGCCGGTTGCCTATACCTGGCCGGCGGGTTTTTCCGGGTTGCGCGGCTATGCTTATGACCGCGAGTCGGGAGAGTTCACGATCTTTCATTTGAAGAACTTCATCCGCACCGTCGCACTCTGCCCCGACGTACACCGGATTCACCTGATTGCCCACAGTCGCGGGACCGACGTGACCATCACCGCCTTGCGGGAATTGCACATCGAGTACCAAGCGAAGGGGGAAGACACCAAGACGGCGCTGAAAATCGAAAATCTGGTGCTTGCGGCTCCAGACCTGGATGAAGATGTCTTCATGCAGCGCTTCGCGGCCGAGAACCTGCTGGCTGCCGCCGCGCGGACGACGATCTACGCTTCCCGGCGCGATCGGGCTATTGAAGCGGCCGACTACTTGTTCGCCAGCCGCCGTCGCTTGGGAGCGCTGGGGGTGAGCGACTTCAGTCCCGCCCTGCGCGAGATGCTGGCGCGGTTGCCGAACCTGCAATTCATCGAGTGCAACATCAAAGCACCGTCGATCCTGGCCAGCCACGATTACGTTTTTTCCAACGCGGCGGCCCTGTCGGACTTGATCTTGGTGTTGCGGGAACGC
>JANWVS010000074.1:0-2726 GCA_025056835.1 Gemmataceae bacterium
TGCCGGCGAACGTCGGACCGCCGCTGCTGAAGGTGTGGTTGATGGGCGGACAGGGCAGGGCAGGGTTGGCGAAGAGCGTGCCGACGACCAGCAGCGCGATGGTGCCGATCTTGAGGAAGCTGGAGATGTAATCGCGCGGGCAGAGCAGCAACCACACCGGCAAGACCGAGGCGACAAACCCATAGACGCACAGGGCGACGATCGTCTGCTCCTTGGTGAGCGAGAAATACGGCTCCAGCGGCGAGCCGGGAATGAAGTTGCCCAGCACGGTCGCTGCCAAGACGCCTACGGCGCCCAGGGCCGAGGCTTCGAGAACCTTGCCTTTGCGGATCTTGTACATCCACAAACTGACGAACAACGCCACGGGAATCGTACAGGCGATGGTGAACGTCCCCCAGGAACTGCCTGGGACGAGCTGGAAGCAGCCGGCAGGGAGGGTGTAGGCCAGGCATTGCCCCTCGGGAGTGTCGACCGGTTGCCGCGACCGCAGTTCGCCCGTCGTCTTGATGAGAAAGCTTTCCGGGCGAACGACGGCCGCAGCGGTCGGCGCATATTGAATCTTCGACTTGGCGGGCACGCGATAGGTGGTCTCGGCACCTGCGGCGCTGTTCGAGGCGGCCACGATTTCCAGGTCTTGCTCGGCCGGCAAGATGAGCTGCATGTCCGCCGGCAGTTTGACTTCCTCGCCTCCAAGAGCCTTGACGACGACAAACCCCAGTCCGGCTAGGGCGATAATGACGATCAACAGGATCGCCAAGGAGACGATGACCGAGGCGCGTCGGCCCAACTCCGTCAAGGCGATCTGGGCCAGCGACTTGCCGCCGCGCCGCACCGACGCGGCCAGCACCAGCATGTCTTGGACCGCCCCGGCCAAGCAGACGCCGATCACCAGCCACAGCAAACCGGGAAGATAGCCGTATTGGATGGCCAACACCGGGCCGATCAGCGGACCTGCGCCGGAAATCGCCGCGAAATGATGCCCGAAGAGGACCCATTTGTTGGTCGGATGGTAATTCTGACCGTCGTAGAACTGGTGAGCCGGCGTGGCCCTGGCGTCGTCCAGCGCTGCGACTTTGGCGGCGAGAAAGGCGCTGTAGTAGCGGTAGGCAATGGCGAAAAGGCACAGGACGATGAGCAGCAGGGGCATCGCCCGCAGCACCGTTTGCCCACCGATCGTCTCGGTGAACACGTTGGCCCAGAGCGTCCAATACACGTCGCTGGCTCCTTTCGTCGATTGCTCGTTATCTTAGTGGCTGCCGGCATCGAAGCGAAAGGGAGGGGCGGCGCTGCGTCGCGGGGCTTTTTCCGCCGGATCAGGGACCGGGCCGCGCTGACAGTCCGCTGACGCTGATGACGGTCGCCCGCGGTTCGGTCGTGTCGAGCAGCACGGGATTGGGCGTTTCCGCGAAAGCGACGTTGCCCGCCAAGTCGGTGACCTCGACCCGCAGGAAGAACTGCGATCCCGCGTCGCGTGGGAACGGCCAAGGGTAGGCGCCGTCGTTGCGTACCCGTCGCGCGATCACTTGCCAAGGACTGTCGATGCGAGTGCGATAGTACAAGGTCACCGGATCCGGACCGATGTTCTTATCGCTTGCATGCCAACGGATTTCGAGCGTGCCGTTGGCGATGATCGGTTCGACCGGCCGCAGTTGCACAAAGGGTGGGGTGGTGTCGACTTCAATGTAGCAGGTGGGCATGTCGCCGCGGGCCGGCGGGGCACCGCCGAAGCCGTTGCCGTTGGTAATCGCCAAGCGAATGCCGAAGACCCCCTCGCTCGGCAGCTCAAACTCGATGGGGCTGCGGCGGTCGGGATCTTCCCCAAGGCGATGCCAGGTCAAGCCTTGGTCGGCCGTCATGTAAACCTCGACCTTGCCGACGCCGCTGGGGCCGACCTGGTCGATGCGATAATCGAGCACGGCGCGGGTGGTGTTGATGAGTTGCCGCCGTGCTCCCCCGACCAATCGGTTCGTCTCATATTCCGGACGCAAGTGGTGCGACGTCGGCAGCTGCGGGAGCGGCGGTTGCGCGAGTGCCGAAGGCAGAACCGGCGGCGCCGTCCCCGTGGGCGCTGCGACCGACGGCGGCAGGGGCGGTAAGTCCGTCCGCGCCAACAGCGAGCTGACGGTCGCGCCGGCCGATCCCGCCGCGTGAGGCACCGGCCCAGGATGGCCTGCCGCCCCCACCAGTTCTCGCAAGCGCACCTCCTTAGTCGCCGTATTGCCGGAGAGGTCCTGGGCCGTCACCGTGATCGTCGCCAGATCCATGTCCGGCCCCGCGATCTTGAATGTCCCGGGAACGTCGTTGTACGGTAGCAGCGCGCGTTCCGTGCTGCCGACGCGGACCGTGGCACGCAGCGATTTCGGTTCGGGATTGGCATCGACGAGATTGCAGCGCAAACAGAGATCGCCCTCGGGACTGACCCAGGTTTGGGCGTCGATGACGGGCGGGCGCGTATCAACCACCACGCGCAACGACGGCGGTTCCTGGCCGACGTCGGCCGGCGTCATTCGTCCCGATTTGTCGATCGTCACCAGGCTGAACCAATATTCCCCATCCTGAGGGACGCGATAGATGAAGTACGGTTGCGTCGCCGGGCCTTCGTCCTGCCGTACCCAGTCGCCGCTGCCGCTTTTGACGTACAAGCACACCCGCTCCAGCGTGGCGCGAGTGCGTTCATCCATTTGGATCGGCAGCTTGAACTCGGAGGTCTTGGTGTAGATCTTTTT
>JANWVS010000074.1:2736-7839 GCA_025056835.1 Gemmataceae bacterium
CGCAGCGACCGGCTTCGTGTTGGCGGGCGGAGGGGTCTGAGCCAACGCCAACGGCGCCGCCCAACCCAAGGTCCCGGCCAAGGTCACGACTCGCAGACTTCGCCATTTCCGCAGCTGCCACGGCCTCGTCCACGCCATGATCGCTCCCTCCGCGTTCAACCAATAGCAGGAAGGGGGCGTATAGTCGGGGCGGGCAAAACTGTCAAGACTGACTTGGCAGCCGCCAAAACCTCCGCGCAGCTGTTACGTCCCTCGACCAGGCAGCGCCTCTGGAGTTGCCATTTTTAGAACGTGTTGACCAATACTGACAGTTGTGTTTCGCGCTGTGCTCGACTTCGATCAAACTTTCTGAACCGAATAGCAAGAGCATTTCATCGGCGACATTGGCCCGCTGCTCACCGACGAAAGCCGAGAAGCGCTGGAAGCCATCAGCCGTGAGGTCAAACCGACGGCCGCTGCTCCTCCGGTGAAGACGGGTCGCGGTTTCGTGGAGGCGCTAGCCACGGCCGAAGACAAGACTGCGGTCGGCATCGTCATAAAGCCTGGGCCAGTAATACGTACACCGCCGCTCCGCGGCGGGACGCAGCCCCGCGAGGAAGTCGCGGGGTACTATCACCGCATTTAAGACTGCAAAAGTTGTTCACCGATTGTCTGCACTCGACCGACGTGGCTTTTGAGGTTTTCTTGCAGTTTTCGCAAGGCATCGACGGCTTCTTCAAACTCGCGAACGCGGGTAGTGACTTCACTAAGCGGAGTGTCGGGGTAAAGCAGACAGTTCGAGAGTTCCTTGATGGCCGGCTCGACCTTTTTTTCGAGTGTTTCAAGAAAGGCGCGGCCTTGTTGATCGGTGTCGATGGTCGCGCGGTGGAGATTGCGAAGGATATCGCCGTGGATGGTACCATCCACCTGCCGTTCCGGATCCAGTTTCCGGCTCGTAGTCCGGGTGGGTGCGGTTTCGGCGCTGGCAGCCGTGGCAGCAGTGTCGGCAGCCCCGCCGGCGGCTTCTTGCGCAGCTTCTAAACCTCGAAGCGCCTTCTCCCAGCCGGGGCGCACCTCCAGGGCCTGCTTGTAATGGGCGATCGCCAAGGCGTACTGGTCTTTTTCGTAATAAATGTTGGCGATGTTGTAATGAGCATCGGCCATGCGCGGGTTGACGCGGACGGCTTCACGATAGGCTTGGATGGCCATGTCATTCAGCCCCTTCCGGCGATAGACTAAACCGAGGTTGTAGTAGCCCTCGGCGCGGTTGAGATCGAGTTGAATACCACGGCGCAACACGGCGATGGCCTCGTCGTATTGCTCCAGCCGGTTGTAAACAGCGCCGAGATTGATGTAGGCTCCGGCCCGCAAGGGATCGAGGCGCGTGACCTCTTTGAAATGGAAGGCGGAGCTAGCCAGATCGTTCATGAGGAAACAGACGGTGGCCATGCCGTAATGGGCGTCGGGGTTGTCGGAGCGTAGACCAATCGCTTGCTGGTAGTACGCCCGCGCTTGCGCGTGCTGACCTTCCGCGATGGCACGTTGGGCCTTTTCCAAGAGACTTTCGACGGTTTCGCGCGCCATAAACGACAGCCTCCGTCGTGGGAGCCGGTCTGAGAAACCGCACTGCGAGGACTCGTGTTCCGATTATAGCCGGTACCGTAGTTGCTTCACAATGGGAAAACCCGTCTGCACTACAGGCTTTCCACTTGCGTGTTGACAGGCGGGACGGCCGGCTTGGCTGGATCGAACCAATCGCTTTCGAAAACGATTCGCTTGGTTCTAGGGCTGCTGATTGCCAGGTTCGCGGTCAAAGCAACGATCGCGTCCGCCAAGGCCTGGCGACCTCCGCAGCGTGGTTGCAAGCGCTCGCGGTCGCTTTGCATACCCTGGTCGCGATTACGAATGCAATAGGCCAAGTGTTCCAATTCCTCGCGGTAGCCGCGGCTGGGCGGAGCGATACCTAGGGCGGTGGCGCCGACGTCAGCAGCCCGGCGTTCGCCCGGATCGGTCGAGGAGGAGGCATCGAGCGTCGGTCGGCCGCCGGCGACGGTTGCCGTGACGGTGGTGGCCCGCTGGGCTGCCGCCGGCCCAAAGAGCATGGCCGTCTTTTCCTCCTCCACAATCAGGGTACCCTTGGAGCCCATGATGCACTCGCCGTAATTCTCGAAATTGTTGGTGCTGATCGAGGAATAGGTCACCGTCACGATATCGTTGTTGATGTCGTCAGGGCTTTTGCTGCGGTCGTAATGCTTGCCGGGGAATTCGTAAATGCAGTAGACGTGGTCCTCGACTTCACGGTCGTCCTTGTAAAAGTGTTTGCCGCCGACGGCCGTGACGGCGATGGGATGCTGCTTGCCCAGGAAGATGCTGCACGCGTCGAGCTGATGGCTTCCCAATTCTGCCATCAGCCCAGCCCCCGTTCGCTTGTAGAGCCGCCAGCGCACCAACTCCTCGATGCTGCGGTAGCCATAGCGGCGGATGTTGGCGGCCAAGGCGTCACGATCTTCGGGTTTGATCTCGGGCCGCCAGCTATCGCGGATGGTGTTGTTGCGGTGCCACAAGGCTCGAATGTGATGAATATCGCCCAGGACGCCGCTTTGCACGACCTCGTTGGCATGGGCGTAGAGCATGCTGTAATGCCGTTGGTGGCCGATCGATAATAAGCGGTCGGTCTGCTCGGCGACGCGGATCATCTCTTTGCACTGGGCAATGTTCCAGGCCATGAGTTTTTCGCACAGGACGTGCTTGCCGGCCCGCATGGCCTCAATCGCCACCTGAGCATGCAGGTGTAAAGGCAACGCGATGACGACCAATTCGATCTCACGATTGGCCAGCAGCTCGCGGTAGTCTTCGTACAGGCGGATGTCGCGTTGGGCATTGCTGCCATAGTGGTAGATGAAGCCACGGCGCGGGCTGTTGGGATTGCGGGCGCGTTCGTCTTGAAAGATGCGCACCTGGTTGCTGGGACGAATGTCGCTATAGGCAATGAATTGCACGTAAGCGGGATTGTGCTCGCCGACGAGCACGCCACCTTCATCACCAGCGCCAATAAGCCCCGCCTTGACCGGATTGCGCTGGAAGCCGCTGTTGCTGTAACCGAAGTAAGCAGCCGCCGTCACCGGAGCGACGGCGCCGGCGGCGATCAACCCCTGCATGAACTGACGGCGGGTGACTCCACCGGAACCGCTCGCCGCTTGCTGGCGGTCGGCCTCAGCCAACTTTCCCACGACACGCTGGAAATTCTGTCGCCCGATTTCTTTCTGCTCGGGGGTCAAATCGAGGGCCATGGTTCGACACTCCTGGGGCGGTACGCCTTAGTTCACACTATCAGACGCCGGACGTTTTCGCCACCGCGCCGGCCGCAACAATGCCAAGAACCCATCGACGCCCGCCCACCGGCCCGTCGGCATGGCCGCCAAGGCCAACAAGGCGAACATTTCAATGACGTTCTTGTTGATGTACAGATAATGTCCCTCGGCTCGGGGATTTTCCGGCCAGCCCGGCAACGGCGGCATCGCCAGGTAAAACGAAAGCAGCAAAACGGCCCCGGCCAAGCACGCGCTTCGCGTCAACAGGCCCACGAGCAAACAGCCGCCAGTTATCACCAAGCCATATTTCACGATCGCGTCCGACCAATCGAGCAAGCGCCACGAGCTAATTGGCCGAGCGGGCACGTGGGGTAGTAACTCGTCTACGGTCGCATGCGGCGACCGAATCACCGCGTGGAGGAAAATCCGTTCTGCTTGGCTGGACAAGCCAAGCTTTTCCCCGGCAGCGTTGCCGTCGACCGCAGACGTGCGTTGATTTGCCTTGATACGTGCGTAGGTCATGGGCAAATTGGCATACCAGTCTTTCAATTTCGTCTCGAACTCCTCTTTCTTTTTCGGGTCCGGTTCCGGCCGCGTCACAGCAACTCGATACTGAGCGGGAACCATCTGGGGCAGCAACGGCAGCAGCACATCGTCACGCAAAACTTTCTTCAGGTGCGCAAAGCGTTGGTCGAGGTCTTTCTTGAGGTCGGCACGCCAGTCGGCCAACTCTTTCTTGGCCTCCTTGTACTGCTTGAACAACTCCTTACCGAGCTTCGGAATGTCTGTTTCGATTTCCCGGACCCGCGCCTCCAGCAGGGCGTGGCGTTCTAAGCGTTGGGCCATAGTCAATTCGTCGAGATACGCCGGAGGCACGGCCCCCGTCACCTGCACCGGCTGCCTTTCGGCGGTCAGCCACGTCAATGTCTTTGCTTTTTCTTGGTCGTACTTCGCTTGGGCAAGCGCAAGCGTTTCGCCGGTCAGCTCATAGAAGCGGACAAACTCGTCAAAGTAGGCGCGCCACTCGATTTCCAGTTCGGCAGGGAAGGTGTTGTCAGGTCCCACGGTGAGCTTGTCGAGCAGACGGTCGCCGGCCAGTTTCCGAAAGTAGGGCGCCAGTGGCCCCGTGGCCTCGCGGAGATAGGCCTCACTCGACCAACCGGGGGTGTGAATTTTGTCCAAGCCCTCGACCAGAAAGTGCCAGCCGATCGTTAACCGCAGCCCGACCAGCAACCAGCGAGCGACGGAATTGATGCCGGCATCCGGACCTCCCTGGGCCAGGCGCGCGGACAGAGCAGTCATGAGGACAACGGCCGCTAGAAGGATGCCGACTGTGATCGCGGTGCCGGTCATGAAATCGCCGTCGCAAGAGAAAACTGGTTCGGTTGCTTCAGTAGATCATAGGAAACAAGCTGGGCTGGACCAATCGTATTTCGTCTCGAGGCATGGTGAGCTTGGCGCTGTAGGCTGTTCCGCTTTTGGTGCCAACCGCTACGAAAGGTTGACGCTGAGCTTGACCGCGCAGGATAATTCCCTTGGCAGTGGCCTTGCCGGCCGGGAGGAGTCATGCGGATGCGGAATCTTGGGGCGCTCGCGCTTTCGTTGTGGTGGCTGGCGGCGTGGTGTCCCGCTCAAGACGCCAAGCCTTACAAGGCGATCGATCAGCACGCTCTCAAGGCGCCGCCGGAGGCAGAGGCTTCGTTGGATTCCCTGGCGGAGTACCTCGCGAAGCCTTGCAAGACCGACCGCGACAAGGCCCGGGCGATTTATCGCTGGATTACGGACCGCATCGCCTACGACGTGGAACGATTCT
>JANWVS010000075.1 GCA_025056835.1 Gemmataceae bacterium
TTCAACGTGCCGTGGCCTTCTTCGTAGATTTTCCGCAACGTTGTGCGATCGGTGATGATCTTGCCGCCGAGGGGGAAGTCCGGCCCTTTGAGCTTGTCGAGCAACTGGGCCGTGGTCGCGTCCTTGTTGTCGATGAGGAAAATTGCGGCCCGAATGGTGTCGCCGAGGTTGTGCGGCGGAATGTTTGTGGCCATGCCGACAGCAATGCCGGCCGAACCGTTGACCAGGAGGTGGGGAAACTGGGCTGGTAAGACGACCGGCTCCTCGCGGCTGTTGTCGTAATTGGGCCGCAGGTCGACGGTCCGTTGTTTCAATTCCGCCATCAGGTGGTCGGCAGCAGCGGTGAGCTTGGCCTCGGTGTAGCGATCGGCCGCCGGAGGATCCCCGTCAACCGAGCCGAAGTTGCCGATTCCGTCGACCAACGGCAACCGCAGGACCCACGCTTGGGAAAGGCGCACCAACGCCTCGTACACCGCCAAGGTCCCATGCGGATGATAATTGCCGGTGACGTCGCCGCAGATCTTCGCGCACTTGCGCGGTCGGCTGTCGGCAGTGAGGTGCAGGTCGTGGTACATGGTGTACAGGATGCGGCGCTGCACCGGTTTGAGGCCGTCGCGCACGTCCGGCAGGGCACGCGCGGAGATAACCGAAAGGGCGTAGGTCAGATAGCGGCGGCGCGTTTCCTCGACGATCGACGCGGGATGAATCATTTCATCGGGCATGGAATCCATTCTCTCCGCAAGCTTGATATTGATGCCATTATAGACGGACGATTCGGCCGCCGCCACGCAGCAGCCCGCAGAACGGGAGATGCTTGACGGCCTGGGCTGTTCGCTTGCGCCGGTAGTCCTTTGGCGTTGGTCGTAAACCGCTCCGCTGCGTTCGAAAAATAACGACTTGCAGCACGATCAAACGGCTCTTCGCGGGGGCCGCGCGGTCGGCACAATCGCTGCCCACGGCGCCGCCTGCCAAGGAGGCCGCCGCGGAGTAGTGGTTTTGCTTTCACGCCGGTCAGGTTTCCGGTAGAATAGGCGGCATGCGGGCGCGGCGCGGCTTTACGCTGATCGAGCTACTCGTGGTCATCGCCATCATCGCGATCTTGATCGGCTTGCTCCTGCCGGCGGTGCAAAAAGTACGGGCGGCCGTCGCGCGTGCCCAGTGCCTCAACCACCTGCGGCAAATCGGCCTCGCTTTGCACGGCTTTCACGATGCCGACCGTGGCTTCCCCTCCGCAGGCACGTACCACGCCGGCGCCGCCGGGGCCTGGTCGGTTCACACGCGCCTCCTGCCGCACCTCGAACAGACAGCCCTCTACCAGCAGATCAACTTCCATGTTCCCTTTGTTGCGCAGCCCGCCGTCACACAGACCCGTGTTGCCGTCTTTCTCTGCCCCAGCGAGGTCAACGACCGGGCCAACGGCAATTTTTATCCGACCAGCTACGCGGCCAACTTCGGCACCTGGCTGATACTCGATCCGCGCACCGGCCAAACCGGCGACGGGGCCTTCATCGTCAACGGCCGCACGCGCATGGCCGACATGACCGACGGCACCAGCTCGACCCTGGCATTCACCGAGGTTCGGCCATTTCTGAACTTTTTCCTGGACAGCGGTCTACCGGGCGCGGCGAACGCATCTCCGCCTGGCAGCCCGGGCGTGATTCAACAATGGAAGGGAAAGTTTGCCGCAGGCGGCCACACCCAGTGGTGCAACCCGTCGGTGGTCCAGAGCGGGTTCACGACGACCTTTCCACCGAACACTTTCGTGCCTTACGACGAACCAATTTACAACGCCAACAACACGATCGTCGGCTATCGCACGCACGACATGGAATACGTCTCCTTGCAAGAGGGAACGCCGGGGGCACCGACTTATGCCGCCGTCACCGCTCGCACTTGGCATACCGGCGTCATCAACGTGCTCTATCTCGACGGCAGTGCTCGCGGCGTCCTGCTCAATGTATCGTTGACCACCTGGCAGGCCCTGGGAACGCGGCGCGGCGGCGAATGGGTGGCCGACCATTGACCATCGGCTGTCGGAACGATCCTTAGCGAATTCGAACCTGGAACGTAATCAAGCCGCTTTCGCCGGGCCGCAACACACCGGGAAATTCCCAGCGCAGCGTGCTCGAACCGGCCTCGTTGGGCTGGGCGGTGAAGGTCGCCTCGCGGTCGGTCTTTTGGCTGCCTTCGACGTAGTCGAACCGCGGCGTCAGACTGTCGACCACGGCCACGTTGGTGATCGGGGCCGTACCTTGGTTGAAGTAACGAATCGAGAACGTGACGAGGTCGCCGACGTTGCAACCCAGCTTGTCGGGCCACTTGATGATCTTGAGCGGCAGGTCAAGGGTTGGCGTGGTGGGCGGCGGGCAGCTGCCGTCGACGGTGCTGGTGTGCCGCAGCGTCGTCGTGGCGACCAGGCCGTTGATCATGCCGCGAATGGCCAGCCCGGAAGTGAATTCCGTGCCGCTGGGGCGTTGCCGGCTTGCGGCCGCCTCGACCCGCACCGGTTGGTTGTTCTCAACAATCGGCAAGCGCTGGGCGACGCCGGCGGTGCCGCTCTGGGACTGGGCGGTGCTGGGTCCTAGGGCCATGATCTGGTTAACCAGGCCCGTTTCGGTACGCAAGACGACGAACCGCGGCACGCACAGGGCGACTCGGTTGGAGGCTACGACGCGCGGGCGGCCGTGGGAATCGGTGTATTCCGCCACGGTGTCGGAAGGGTCCACACCGCGAAGTTTTCCTGAGCCGTCGAAGCCGGCGCGGAGACCGCTGTCGCCGCCGTCGTAGAGATGGCTGAAAGCCGCCGGCGATGGTGTGCCGGCGCGCGGATCGCCGATGGTCACGCAGGTCCATGGAAACCACGGGGCTTGACGCGGCGGGCCGAGGACCTTGTCGCCGGGCAACAACAACGTGCCGGGCACGGCCGCGGCGGCTAACTCTTCCTGCGAGAAGGTCCGCTGCCCCAGCGTCACATAGGCTACGGCGGCTCCGCGGGCCTGGATTTCGTGCTGCAACTCGCGTTGACCCGGCACGGCGACTTCGATCGGCCCTTCCGCGGGGGCTTGTCTGGCTTCGGCCGTCTCCGGATCTTCGAGAACGATCACCTTTCTTATCAGTGCGCCTTTTTCGACCTTGGCGAAGTCATCTTTGTGGAAGACGATGGTGGCCGGGAAGTTGGCATTGCGAAGCTGATGGCTGAGCCAAAGGCTGCCGCGGACGTCGATGCTCGGGTAGAAGGTAGCGCCGGGAAAATCGGCGAGGTTATGCAGTGCGAAGCGGTAGCCGTAACCGGGACGAACGCCAATGACGCACGGGGCATCGAAGTCGACGCCGTCGCGGTCGCCGCGATACAGAGTGACTTTCATGCCCTTGGGACCGACGATGCGCAGGTACAGCAGCGGCGGCAAAGCGTGGGGCGGAGGCGGCAACTGGGCCACGACTCCAGCGGCCGCGGCCACCAGCAACATCGCCGCCAACAAGGTTCGCATCGTCGGAGCCAGAAACGACCGCATGAGCATCGTCCCCAAAATGGCGCGGGCGGCTGTGGCTGCCTCAGCCGCCGGTGCCGGGATAATCGGATTCGCGAAACTGCCAAGGCGGCGCTCGGCCGCGCGGCCCTAGCGCGTGCTCGGTACGTCCGGCGGCAGCGGCGGCAGGGGGACCGGATCGCTTGCCGGAGTGGCCGGCCTCGGCACAATCGTGTCCGGGAGCGGCGGGACGCCCGGTGTCAGCAGCGGATTATCCGCCAAGCTGGAAGGCGAGGGGGCAACCCGTCCGGGCGGGGTTTTGCCATCGCCCACGACCGGTGTGCTCGCCTTGTTCGCCTGCGGCGCCGCGGCATCGCTGGGCCCTTTTTTGGATTGCGGCGATGGGGGCGCGAGTTTTTCGGGCGCGTCTCCCAACGATCCCGACTTGTCGACGCCAGGCGCGGACGGCAATGTCGGCACCGGCGGCGGTAATTGCTCCGGGGCGGACGGCGTGCCGATCTCGTTGGCTTTCTTCGCAGAGTTCGAACCAGTTGGCGTGGCCGGGACCATGTTGTTCGTCGCCGGCGGGTTGGGCGGCGGTACCGGCGGCAGCGGCGCCAAGTCGACCTTGTTCGCCGTTCCCGGCAAAGACCCAGGCGGCGTCGGTACGGCGGTGGGCGCTTCAGTCGTCGCGGACGGCAACGGCGGAGGTGGGACAACCGGCACCGGTACGTCTCCCTTGGTCGCGGCCCCAACGGGCGGCACCGGCGGCGCGACCGGCGTGAGCGGCGTTTCGCTTTGGTTGGGCAGCGGCGGAAGCGGGGCAGCCGGCAGCGGTGCGACGTTGCCCGTTGTGCCCGAGAGTACACTCGGATTCGATCCAGGCGGCACAGGGCTAGGTACGAGTCCCGGCGGCAAACCGGTGGCTGCGGCTGGCGGCATCGGCGGCGGGACCGTGGATCGTGCGTGCCCCGGACCGGCCGCGCCCGGCGATACGCTGCCGTGGCCCGGCAAATAGCCCGGGTAGGGGGCCATGAACTTCGGCGACGGCATGCTTGGCGTCAAGGTCGGCGCGGCTGCCGGCGCGTGCGGCCCCGCGGCGTTGAGCGGCGGCGTGTTGGGTGCCTCTTGATCGACGTTGCCCATGCGAACGATGGCCAGGATACTGCCGCGGCGCAGGGCTTCTTGAATCGGGTCCGCCCCCGGCTCAAGTCGCGTTGAGATAATCTCGTCGGTGCCGGCGCCCGCCGCGTCTTGGAATTGCGGATCAGGCAGGTAGATGACCTTGGTGACGAAATTTCCCTCGGCGACTTGCTTGAAGTCTTCGGCCGTGAAAGTGATCGGGACGGCGCTATGGGCAAGGAAGGCTTCGGTCTTGGGATTGCAGGGGACGACTTCCAGGGTGGGATAACGTTCGATTCCAGGCAGGTCTTTGATGTTCGAGAGCTTCAAGCGATAGACGGCGCCTTGCGGGAAGTTATAGCGGGCAGGAGCTTCGAGCGGCGTGGAGGAGAAAGCGGGTTTGCCGTCTGGACCTTGGGTGTACCAGGAGATTTTCATGCCGGTGGGACCAGCGAAGCGGATCTGGGTGCGCTGGCCGGTGAAGCGGACGGGACCGCCGTGGGCAGCCTGCGGCGCGTACTGAGCGGGCTGAACGTTGCCATGGGCCGGTACACCGGTCGGCAGGTGGGCGTGGACCACGCCGCCGCCGTCGGGGGTAAAACCGATGGGTGCCACGGAACCAGCGACGGGAACACCCGGAGCGAAGGGGACGCCTGGCGGGGTCAACACGCCGCCGGCAGGGATGGGCGTCGGCGGGGCGTTGCCGCCGGGAACGCCGCCCAAGGCTGGAGCATTGCCGCCGCGATGAATTTGAACCATGTCGAGCGGTACGCTGTTGGCCATCATGCGCTGGGCCAGGTACGCGTTCGGCGGCGGGGCGACGTGGTACGGCGCGGCCATCGGGATGCCTTGTCCATGAGCGCCTACAACACCGGGGACCATCGGCGGGCCTTTGTGAGCACCCCACGAGCCGGCGCAACCCGGTCCATGTTGGCCTTGTTCCATCGTCATGCACCCGCCCATGGCAGCGGTGATCAGCAGCGCGCAGGCTTTTCGCCTCATGGCACGATCTCCCTTTCGGCTTTCTCCAGTAGTCGCCTGTCGCTATACTTCGGCTGGCCCAAAGGTTGAACTTTCGTCAAAGTCGGAAAAGTTTGCCATGCTGATACGAATTTTTCTGACGACCGTTTCGCTGGTTTCTCTCATTTGCGTTAGTGCCGGTGCCTGGACGCGCCAACCAACCGCTTCTTCCCAGCCGACGCCGCTTGCCGCGCACTCCCTTCCTTCCTCGGTATCTACAGGCACTCTGCCAGCGCAGACGACCGGACTCGACGGCAGCCGCGACCGCCGCCCACCGGCGACACTGGGGGGGCCGTTGGAGTCGAGCTGGCCGGAAGACGACGGCAGCCGGCTCCTCGATTCGTTGCTGTTGGAGATGGCCAAAGTGCGCTGGCTCCGCCTTACGGTCGCCCAGCAATCCCATGGCGGCGGCTTTCGCTCTTGGTCGAAAGTGACGTTGGGACCGAACGATTGCGCCCGCGCAGAAACGGTGATCCACGCCGATGGCACGACCACGCACCTCTTGGCCGTATGCGATGGTCGTTCGTTGGCGGAAGTCACACGCCGGGATGGTGGCCCAGAAAAAGTGGCGACGTTTCGCCTGCCCCAAGCAGGTCCCAACGGCGCCCGCGGCCAGTTCCTGCGCAAGTTTGGCTGCGTCGGCCCGGCGGCGATCGTGGCCGAATTGCGAGCCGTGGTCCCGCGCTGGCAGGTCGATACCGTTCGACTCGACGGAAAGGAAACGCTTCGTCTCGAAGGTCGTGTCGATACCACGCATCCGCGCGTTGCAGGGCGCTGGGGCGGTGCGGCCATGACGTGCCGGCTCTTTGTCGATGCCCAATCGCATTGGCCGGTGCGCCTGGAATGGTGGCGTGGTCAGCCGGCCGCCATGGGCCGATTGGAGTTGGTCATTGAATACCGCGACGTGGTCGTCGACCAACCCTTGACGCACGAGCAATGCGTCCGCGCCTTTTCCTATGATCCCGATTTCGCCGACAACAACCCGTAGTCCTGAAGGGTGCGGCGGAGTTTTTCTTCGCCGGCAGCATCCATCGGACACAGGGGCAGACGCAGCTCACCGCGGTCGCGGCCCAACATCCGCATGGCCGTCTTGATCGGAATGGGGTTCGTCGCCGCGCCGAGCAGGTCGCGACACAAAGGGAACAGCTTTCGATGCCACGCAATGGCCTCGGCGATGTTGCCGGCCTCAAAACTCGTCAACAAGGCTTTCATGTCGCGCGGTACGATGTTGCCGACGACTGAAATCACTCCCCGGCCGCCGATGCTCAAGAGCGGCAAGGTGAGGCTGTCATCGCCCGAAAGGATCGTCAGGTCGCACAGCGCCATGATCGACGAGGCCTGGTCCATCGACCCGGTGGCTTCCTTCACGCCCACGATATTGCGCCACTGCGCGAGGCGAGCAATTGTCTCCGGCAAGATGTTCGAGCCGGTGCGGCCGGGAATGTTGTAAAGGACAATCGGCAGGTCCACGGCTTCGGCGACCGTTGCGAAGTGGCGGACGTAGCCTTCTTGCGTCGGCTTGTTGTAATATGGGCCGACCATCAACGCGCCATCAGCGCCGGCGCGCTGGGCAAATCGTGTCAGTCGCAGAGCCTCGCGGGTGCTGTTGGAGCCGGTCCCGGGCATGACCTTGATCCGGCCGCGCGCACGCTCGACGACGGCGGCAATGACGCGCTCGTGCTCGTCGTGGTCGAGCGTCGGCGACTCACCGGTTGTGCCGACCGGTGCCAGACAATCAGTTCCTTGCTCGACGTGCCAGTCGACCAGCTGCGCGAGAGCGTCGAAATCGACTTCGCCGTTTCGAAAGGGAGTGATGAGGGCTACGGTCAGTCCCGCAAATTGTTCGCCTCGGGTCGCCATGGAATGGCCTCGTGCAACAGGTGTGTGCCGACGCTTCGTCGCTTAACCATGCCTGACAATTTCGCGATGTCTTCGTGACGTGGCGCCGCGGATGGCCGAGCCGCAACTCGCTTACGAAACCCCGCCCGCGGAGCTTCGGCCGCTAGTTCGACCTCGTGATGCCACCAAGGAAGCTTAACGAGAACGGCCCTCTTGGACCAGAGAGGAGATTGACCTCGCGATTTCGTTTAATTCTGCTTGACAGTTCCTGCCGAAGCCCTTAGTGTTGAAATTGACGAATCTAGCCTCGGCGGCGCTGCCGTTCTTTTTGGTCGCGGGTCGCGGGGGGTGCTCGGACCCATTCCCTGGAACAGGCGACCGC
>JANWVS010000076.1 GCA_025056835.1 Gemmataceae bacterium
AAGACGGCGGCAATGCTCCACGTGGTCGCGAGCACTCCGAACTTTCCGCTGGCCAACGACTGCACGTACTATGGCCTGGAGGACGACGTCATAACCCCCCTTTTCCTCATCGAGCGCGGCACGATGATGGTACCGGAGGAACCTGGCCTCGGCATTCATGTCGACGAAGCCAAGCTTTTGAAGTGGCGCGTGCAGGCATAGGCACGATCGCGTTCGTGTCGGACCTGTCTCAGCGGTAGCCGCGGCGCTGGGCCAACTCGGCAATTCGGGCCTGGATGATGTCCCGCACCTTTTCGAGAGTTGGCCGATTGAAGGGGCGGTCATAAAACCCAGAAAGGTCAATCGGATCTCCGAACACAGCACGAGTGGCCCGGGGGCTGGGCACCAGCCAGGAGCGGAGCAGTTGATCGGTTCGCGGGCCGCCGCGGATAGCCACGGGCAACACCGGTGCGCGGCTGCGCAGTGCCAGCCAGGCGGCACCAGGACTGGCGCGGACCATTCGGCCGCGCGCCACGCCGCTGAGATTGCCTTCAGGAAATACGCACACGAGGGCGCCCGCTTGCAGCCGGCGCAAGGCCCGGCGGGCCGCAACGGGATCGGTCCCGCCGCGCTCGACGTGGACGCAGCCCATGGTGTCAAGCACGTTAGTGATGACGGGATGCGTGTAGTAAAATTCGCGGGCGACGAGGAAGGCGAGTTGCCGTCGTTTGCACACCGCCAGCAGAAACGTCGGATCAGCGCTACAAGTGTGGTTGCACACGATGATGGCCGGTCCTTCGGCAGGAAATGGATTATGACGATTCGTCGACCAGCGGTGGAAAAGGCGCGCGTAGAAATTCGACCCGCGAATGATGAGAAACTCCCACCACGTCATGTGCTGGAAGCGGCGCTTGGCCCGCCAGATGAGCATCAGGCACCAAAGCAGGCTCAAAACGGGCCACAGCATCACCGCGCACCTCATCGGCCAAGATAGCAGCGCCGGCCGCCCGCGGCGACAGCTGGCGCGGACGTTAGAATAAGGCCATGGCCCGAGTGCTGTTCGTCACCGGCAAGCTTGCGGAAGCGGCGTTGCGCCGGCAGTTGGCGGAGTTGGCGCCGCGCTTGCCCTTCGAGTGCGACGTCGCCGTGCTCCCCATTACCGTCGTTGCCTTGGCGACGACGCCATGGATTGCCCGCCATTTGACGCCGCCGCAGGGAATCGATCGGGTCATTCTGCCCGGCCTGTGTCAGGGCGAATTAGACGTGTTTCGTACATGCTGGGGCGCTGTGCCAGTCGAGCGCGGGCCTAAGGACGTGCGTGACCTGCCGGAACATTTCGGCCAGCGGCGCGGTCCGCCGCCGGGTTATGGCGGCTACGACATCCAAATCATCGCGGAGATCAACTCCGCGCCGCGCTGGTCCCGCGCTGAGCTTTTGGCCCAAGCCCAACAGCTTCGAACCGACGGAGCCGACCTCATCGACTTGGGCTGCGATCCAGGCTCGACTTGGTCGGACGTCGGCGCGGCCGTCGCGGCCCTGCGCGATGCCGGTCTGCGCGTCTCCATCGACTCGTTTAATCCATCGGAAGTGGAGAAGGCCGTCCGCGCCGGGGCCGAGTTGGTACTGAGCGTCAATCAAACGAACTGTGCCGCGGCAGCCGACTGGGGATGTGAAGTCGTGGCCGTGCCCGATCGTCCCGAGCAAGTCGAGAGCCTGGAACCGACGCTCGAGCGTCTCGTCGCCGACGGCGTGCCGTTTCGCATTGACCCGATTTTGGAGCCGATTGGTCTGGGATTCGCTGCGTCGTTGGGCCGCTACCTGGAGGCGCGGCGGCGATGGCCAAACGCCGAGATGATGATGGGCGTCGGCAACCTGACGGAATTGACGGACGTCGACTCGGCAGGGCTAAACGTCGCATTGCTCGGGTTCTGCCAGGAACTGGGCATTCGCAGTGTATTGACGACACAAGTGATCAACTGGTGTCGCACCTGTGTGCGGGAGCTGGACTTGGCGCGACGGCTGGTCTACTGGGCCTGCCGGGAACGGACTCCGCCGAAACATCTAGAACCGCGCCTGGTGATGCTTCGCGACCCACGATTACCCAAGCCCGACCCCCAACGGTTTGCGGAGTTGGCGGAACGGCTGACCGATCGCAATTATCGTCTGTTCGCCGAGGAGGACCGGCTCCATGTCGTCAGCGCCGGCCTGCACCTCGACGACGACAATCCTTTCGCTCTCTTCGCGCGTCTCATGGAACGCGAGCCGATCGACGCGGCCCACGCGTTTTATCTGGGATACGAGCTGGCCAAAGCGACCACCGCGCTTACCCTCGGCAAGAGCTACGTGCAAGACCAAGCGCTCCGGTGGGGCATGCTGACGCGGGAGGAGCGCGCCGCCCACGAGCAACAGTCGTGAAGGGAACGTATCCGGTTGGATCCGGCGGTGATGATTCGTAGCTTGGTTAACGGAGCACGCGCAGCTCGCGCGGCAATGGAAAACTGACGTGCTCTTCTCGAACCGTTCGCGTTTCCACGGTCGCCCGGAAGCGGTCGCGGAGGTGGGCGATGCACTCCTGCACGACGTCTTCAGGTGCGCTGGCGCCGGCGGTCATGAGCACCGTTCCGACACCACCAAACCATTCGTCGCGCAACTCGGCAGCGCTGTCGACGAGGTGGGCCGGCTTCCCGCAGCTACGGGCCAACTCGGCTAAACGTAGGCTGTTGGAACTATTCTGACTGCCGACCACGATCACAACATCCGCCTCCGGGACCAGTTCTTTGACAGCTTCCTGACGATTCTGCGTGGCGTAGCAGATGTCGTCGCGCGAGGGGCCAACAATCTGAGGGAAGCGCCGCCGCAAGGCGCGAATAATGACCTCGGCGTCGTCCACGCTTAACGTCGTCTGCGTCAGGTAAGCCACTTTGGCATCGGCCGGCAGGTCGAGTCGCTCGACGTCGGATTCGTTCTCCACGAGGCGGATGGCTTGCGGTGCCTCGCCGATCGTGCCGACGACTTCGTCGTGGCCTTCGTGACCGATAAGCAGGATCGTGTAACCGTGCTTGGCAAAGCGCACGGCTTCGAGGTGGACCTTGGTGACAAGCGGGCAAGTAGCGTCAATGGCGGTGAGACGGCGGGCGGCCGCCTCGGCGCGAATGGCCGGGGCTACGCCGTGGGCGCTATAAAGTACCGTGGCACCGAGAGGGACATCGGCGATCCGGTCGACAAAAACGACACCGCGTTGGCGAAACCGCTCGACCACGTGGCGGTTGTGAACGATTTCGTGGTAGACATACAAGGGCACGCCAAAGATTTTCAGAGCACTTTCGAGACACTCGATGGCCATGTTAACGCCGGCACAAAATCCGCGTGGATTGGCCAGAATGATGCGCATGGATCGCCTCCTGGGGAGTATGTTAGGCGTCGTGGCCGATCTCGCCAGTGCGGTGTGCTGCTGCGCAACAAAAAAGCCCACGGTTTGTCATGCGCCGCGGGCATTTTGCTAAGACACAGGCCGCTAGTTGTATTTCAATTCCTTGACGGCAATCACTTCCTTCTTGCCGTCTTTTTTCAGGGTGCCGGTGACAACCCCGTCTTTTGCGGAACTACAAACGTCGCCATGATACTTCTTGTCGGATTTGGCATCGAAAAAGATAGTGACGTCTTTCTTGTCGCGCTTGGTGACGATGACCGTGGCGCAGTTGTCAGTTTCACCCAGGTCGCACTTAGCGCAAGTTATCTTCCCCTTGAGCGTGACCTCGGTGGTTTTGTCTTTCTTGTCACCGCCAGCGTTAGCGTCGTGCAGCAACAGAAGTGCTACGCTGACAACAAGAGCTACACCCGTGCAACACCGCATAGTCGTCCTCCGTAAGAGAGATCGCAATATCAACCGCCTCGCCGCTCAGTTTATCCGAATCGCCCGAGGAGTTCCAGTAAAGTCGGAGATCGCGGTGTTGGTCGGCCGTATGAATAACACGGCCGGCGTCCGTCCGCGTCCGGACGCCGGCGCGATGCACCACCATCAAGAACTTGAGGCCGCTGTCAGGCGTTGGCCCGCGGCGCCTGGGGCGGAGCGGTCGTCGCCGCGGGGCGCGCGACGTTGCGAATGCGGCGCTGGAAGTCAAGCTCCAAAGCACCGTACGCGTTCTCGAACTGGCTGACGACACCGATCAAGGCATTCATGAGCCGCTTGGCGGTGTAGAAATTCATCACAACACGGTGCGTCAGCTTGACGGCTTCGTTGGGGTTGGGCACCATGGACGTGTTCAACCCGAAGTCGAGCACCAATTCTTCCGGTGTGACGCTCACCCGGCAGAAGTTAGTGTAGACCGTGGACAAGTTGCTGTAGTCCGTCGGGAACGTCGGAGGAGCAGCTTGCGGTTGCGCCGGTGCGCTGGGGGTTTCGTCAGGCATTGCACAGACTCCTTTGAAAGAAAGTTCGGGTAAACCTACCCAACCTCGCCATCCACCTTCGGTTGGCGAAGTTAGTATCGTGATTATGACGAAATAGATCAACCGCAAATCGCGAGTTTTTTTAGGAATTTTTGTCCGCTTGTTGTGAAAATGGCCTAGTCAGAGAAGAAAGAGATAAGGTAGACTCATGGTGTGACGAAAATTCACTGGTCAAGGACGACCAACGATGGCTCCGGAACCCTTTCTCACGGTGCCTCTGCGGCGCAGCCGCGATTGGTTGCACGCCCGTTTTCGAGCACGTCAGGTGGCACAACTCTTGAGCTTTACGGAATACGATGCGGCTTGCATCGCGGCGCTGAGTTTTCTGCTTGCCCGCCAAGCAACCCTCGCTCACGGTCGAGCGGACCTCTGTTTTGCCATCCACGACCGACGTCTCCATGTCTATGTCCGCGGACCCACTGACGAGACACTCGCACCAATCTCGCACTTTCGTTTGGAAAAAGAGCTACCCCACGATGAGCGCCGATTGCCTGGCGAGGACGTCGCCTGGCTGATCCGTCAGCTTCAGCAGCTGGCACCATTTCGTGTTCTGGATGAAATCGTCCGGCAAAACGACGAAGTCTTGCACTTGCTAAAGTCGACACTACGTTCTCAGGAGACCAGAACCGAGGCTAATCCCACCGCCGCATAGTCGGTACATTCGGTGTAACCCCTTCAAATTCTGGCAAAAACGATCGAATTCAAGGCTTACCCAGGTGACAGACTCCAAAGGGCGACTTCGTGAAATAATTCACTTTTTTGCGAAGAAACCCTTGTAATCCGGCGAGCGACCCTTTAAAATTCAGCGAGCGTCGAGAAAAAGAGTTGATTCCCCGGCAGAAAGAGGCCCCCGGGGGGTAGGTCTGCGAAAGCGGACCGAACATCGTTACAGGGAAGCAGGTTGTTCGGGATTTGCCGGAAAACGGAGAATCACAACAACCGCGAAAGCGCCAAAAGGTCTTGTGCATGGGAGGTGGCTGCCTTCCACGCTCTCCCGCCTTGTCGCTGGTGCGGTTCGCCGCGTCCCTACGGCGCATGGTGACGCGACCTGGACTCACGCTACTGGGGCTCGAGAACGTTTTTTGTGAAAAGGAAGCCACGGCCATGAAGACCAAAGTTCGAAAGCGTCGCGACGCGGCGCAGGAGATTTCTGTTGTTCTCGATCCGACGACCACCATTTTCTCGTCGGACTTGCTGACTCCTGAAGAAGAACGCGAACTGTTGGCCCTGTTCTGGAACTGCAAGACCGAGCTGGTCAAGTCGATGATTCGGCACTTCCCGAAGCTCCGCGCCCATAAGCCAGAGCCGGAGCCATGGCCGATGGCACAGTTTATCCGCGACTATTGCGATGCCGAAGCGCGACAGCTTCCGCAAATTCGCCGCATTCACGATCGCTACGTCCATTGCAAGCACCGGTTAGCGTCAGCGAACATCCGACTGGCGGCCCATGTCGCCAAGCGTTTCCGGCACCATGCGCTTGGCTATGCGGACCTTCTTCAGGAAGCGGTGTGCGGATTGATGCAAGCGATCGATCGGTTCGATGTCAGCCACGGCACGCGGCTGGCAACCTATGCGACCTGGTGGATTCGACAGACGTTGCAAATCGCGGTCGCTCGCCAGAGCCATCTAGTCAGTCTCTCGCCCCACCACTTGCAGGAATTGGGTCTTTTGCAACAAGAGTCCGAAGCCTTGGCCCACGGCGGCCAACACCTGCCTAGCCCGCAGGAATTGGCACACCGAACCGGTAGCAGTCTCGAACATTTGACTCACTTGCAAACCGCCACCCGTGCCCCCGTGTCCCTAAACGCTGTGCTCGACGACGACAGCGATTTTAAGCTTACCGAGGCGATGCCGGATAACGACAGTACCGTCCAACGCACCAACACCGAACGGCAGGAAGCCTTGCAATTCCTCATGGAAAATCTTCGACCGCGCGAGAAGAGGGTGCTCGACTTGCGATTTGGTCTCACCGGCAACGGCACGCACAGCCTGCGGCAGATCGGCCACTTGCTTCGGATTAGCAAAGAGAGGGTGCGGCAAATTCAGAATCGTGCGCTGGAAAAGCTGCGTGCCTCGGCGGAACGCGTTGGATGGGATCCGAGCTTGCTCTTGGGGTAATGCCCCTGAAAAGAGATCCGTCGACTCAAACGCAGCGAGGCAGTCAGTCATTGCAGCGGGCGGTGATTGTTCGTCCGGCTTGGGCAGAGCAGCAGGGTTATAACGTCCACCAAGCCTGTTGCCAGGTCCGTTTCATATTGGCCAAGGCGGTCTGAGAAGAAACCCCTAACGGCGGTTTGACCTCGAACGTGCATATCGGCCGTCGGCCCGAGCGCAAAAAGCCGATGTCGAACAAGGTCTTGACGAAGCCGCGCAACTCCGCTACGCCGCTATCGCCACCCGGCATTCCAAATAGTGGATGATGGTCGCCGTACAGCGGATGATTGCGGTCCGAGACGCTGCTGCCCATATGGACAGCCACAAGATACTCGCGTATCAGTGGCAGATGTTGGGCCGGCGTTTCGTGGCAAAGATAAATGTGGCTGAGATCGTGCAGCAGCCCGAAGTCGGGAAAATCGCGCCGGACCTCTTTGGCCACGAACGCGGCTGTCGCACAGGTGCCGACCAGGGCTTTTTTGTCAACATCCCAATCAAAGATTTCCAACATTAGCGGCAGACCGACGCGCTCCTTGGCGAGGCGACACAGCTCCCGCAAAGAATCGACGAACCGCCCGACGGCCCCGCGCTCGGGCACATATTTTCCACTCATCACAGCAATGCGCCCCGCGCCAAGCTCCTTGGCCTGGTCAAACAGCCCGGCAACTAAGTCGATGGCTCGGCGGCGCTGGCCGAGATCGGCGGCGTTGAGATCCAGGTTGTGCCGCAGAATCATCGGCTGGCACGCAAACGTGACCGTCATCTGACAGTCGCTCAGGAGCTTGGCACAATCGCGGCGTACCGCGGCATCATTGATTGGGCCGACGTCGACGGCATCGAAAAAAGGGTCGTGGCAAATCTGCTGAAGTGTCTCGTACTGCGGACCATCACCGCCCAGGCATTCGGGAAACGCCATACTGTGAACGACACCGAGCTGCAAATACGGCTGCCAGGGGCCGGTCATGATCGAGATGTTGTATCGACCGCGCGGCGCAATTCCACCTGCCGTCGCTTCCAGCGACTTCGGACTTGCGATCGCTGCGTGATTGCGCAAGTCCGAAGTCAAATGAGGCAGTTGCGAGAGGCGGGACCCAGATTAACGGCTCGTGATCCCCGAGTTGCCCAGCATGTAATGCATTTCGGCGCTAGCGCGGATGATCAGCGACATGGTCGCCTCGTGGAAGGTCACCGTGCCGCTGCCGCCGTTGACGGACCAATGCGATGGTTCAATCGAGGAAG
>JANWVS010000077.1 GCA_025056835.1 Gemmataceae bacterium
AATTGTTTTGATGCGTGTCCCAGCCGTTCATCTCGACTTCCACAAAGGTAACGCCCGCTTCGACCAGCCGCCGCGCCAGCAGACAGCCCTGACCAAAGGAATTGCCGCCCGGTCCGAAACCGCCGGTCCCGCGTCCATAACGGTCGCGCGTGGCCGCCGATTCGTGTGACAGGTCAAACGCCTGGAGGCGGGGGCTGCGAACCATGTTGGCGGCGCTTTCATAGAGATGGCGGTGTTGCTCCACGGCATAAGCTCCGCCAGCTTCGGCAAAGTCGCGTTCGAGGTCGTTCATCAGATTCAGCCGACTGTTGAATCGCCGCGTTCCGACACCGACCGGCAGGCGGACATTGCTAGGCATTTGATTCGGATTCCCGACAAGAAACGGCGCATGCGCCGAGCCTAAGAACCCTGAGCCGATGGTGTTGACTCGGTTGCCGCCGATGACCACGAAGCTAGGCAGGTCAAAGTCGCGCGGGGCAATTTCGCTGACGACAATCGAGCCAATGCTGGGATGGCGCACGCCGCCGGCTGGAATGTAACCGGTGTGCATTTGATACACGGCCCGTTGGTGTTCTCCCTCACGGCTGTTCACCGAACGGATAATAGCAAGATCGCGCATCTGCTGGGCCACGTTGCTCCAGCCTTCGGCGACGCGGATGCCCGGCACGGAAGTGTCAATGGCTTGCGTCGGTCCCCCATTGGCATGTCCTGGCTTGGGGTCGAATGTCTCAAATTGACTGGGACCGCCGCGCATGAACAGCAGGATGCACGCCTTGCCTTGGCGGCGCAGTTCATCGGCGCGTACCACCAGCGAATCGCGCCAGCCGAGCAGGCCCAAACCGGCAGCACCCGCGGCGACATGATGCAAGAACACGCGCCGACTCACAACCCCGTCGCCGTTGGTTTGTACGTGAATCACCGGGTGAAGAGACATGGCCAACACTCCCTAAAACGATCCTCGCCGCTGCCAGTCGTGGCCCCATCGGTCGAAGCGGTTAGCGTCGCGTCTGGAACTCCGTCGAGTTAATCAAGACCCAAAGAATGTCTTCAAACGCCTCGGCCCGGTTGCCGACCGAACGAATGTGTTGCCGGCAACGCGCCAACTCACGATCCGTCGGCCTACGGGCTAAAACCCGGAGGTACACCATGCGAATGGCTTCATCATCGTTGGTGTAAGCTGCAAGAATGCGGCCGAGTAGGTTCATCCCCTTGGCTTGGATGCGCTGGTTGATTTGCGGGTTGTTCATCAGCAGGAGTGCTTGACTGACGCTGCCTTCGATATCCTCGGCCTTGGTCGACGGGTCGAAACCGAATTCCTGTTTGAATCGAAATTCGAAG
Source organism: Gemmataceae bacterium (assembly GCA_025056835.1). Classification (GTDB taxonomy): domain Bacteria; phylum Planctomycetota; class Planctomycetia; order Gemmatales; family Gemmataceae; genus JANWVS01. The sequence goes on from JANWVS010000077.1 coordinate 1,339, forward strand.
GTAAGGAAACGGGCAAACGGGCCGCCGAACCCCTTGTCCGCCGGTCCGCCGAAATTTCCTAACGTGTCGACCAGCGCCATCCACAACGCGTTGGCGTTCATGCGCGTCATAGCGTGAGCGGCAAAGAGCAGATGCTGGTCGGGCGACTCGCCGGGGCGGATTTGCCGTTGATACGTGTCGCTGGTGGCGAGTTCGCGGAAAAGGCCCTTGATGTCGTAATCACTGCCCCGGAAAGCTCCAGCGACGCGCGCCAGAACCTCCGGCATCATCGCTTCTTTTTCCGGTCCTAAATCGTCGATCGGCGTGTAGAACGCCTGGCCCATCAATTCGCCCCAGATGCGATTGACGAATGCTCCCGCGAACCACGGATTGGACTTTGCGACAATCGCTTCGGCGAGCGCCTTGCGGCGCTCCAAATCACCCAGTCCTTTGAACCCTACCGATTTGGGTGCCTTGCCGTCGACGAAAAAGCGCGGCGACACTGGCATGCCTTTTTTGGGATCGTTCTTGTCGGGCATCCGATGTTCGCCGAACGGCAAGGACTTCAGCTCTGCACCCACGAGCTTCATTCCGTCACGGACGGGGAATTCGCGATAACGCGCGAAATAAGCGGCAAACTCGTGGAACTGCTTGCGCTTCCAAATGTCGCTCGGATGATCATGGCACTGGGCGCACTGGATCTGAATGCCGAGGAAGATCCGCGATGTTTCCGCCGCGATTTCGGTGGTGGCGTCGGCGCCACGCCGCGAGGCCAGGAAAAACGCCTGGCCGTTGGTGGTGGGATCGTCGTTACGCATCTCTCCCGTCGCCGTCAACAACTCGCGCGTGATGTCGCTCCACTTACGATTGGCCTTGAGTTGGTCGGTCATCCAGTTCTCAAAATGACCGGCGAACAACAGCGTGCGCTGATCGGTGATTTTGCTCATGATCACGTCACGCCAATAGAGCGCCCAGTGACGGGCAAAATCGTCCGTAGCCAGCAATTTATCCACCAATCTTGCTCGTTTATCGGGGCTTTGGTCGGCGAGGAACTCTTTCAAGTCGGTTGGCTTCGGCAAACGGCCGGTCAAATCGAGCCAGACGCGCCTTACGAATTGCTCGTCGGTCGTCAGTGGAGCAGGCCCGACGTTCGCCTTCTTCAACTGCTCGTTGACCAGTCGATCGAGTTCTCCCTTTGCCAAGGGCGCCGTCGATGCCTTGAGCCAATCTTCGGTGCGCAGATAGCCAGTGGGGTAGACGATTGGCTTGGCCTCATCGGTCTTGACCTGTGCCGCCGGGTCGGCTTGGAGGCTGGCGGGGCTAGCGGCCAAGAGGAACGCCATAAATCCGGTCGGTGCAAAGGTCCGCATAAGCTGCACTCCATCACCAGCAAAGCCAATTGGAGGGCGCACAGCCACAGCCATCGAGTTGTAACCTCAAATCTACCCCTTGACCAAGCCTTGGGCAAGGCGTCGGCCGGCGCCTCACATTCCTCTTATTCAACACATCTTCAGCATAACCAGTTTCGCATGAAAAATAGATGAGAGCCTATACCGACGTGAAGAAATCGAATCTCCGGCCGGGATTCGACGTCGCTCACGACGTGAATTGGACCACGGGAAGAAACTAGAGAGAGTTCGGTTGGACCGCCAGAAAGGTTGCAGACTGACCGCGTGGCGCAGCAGGCAGCCGGTTTACCTGGTTTCAACGACCTCGATCACAATGCACGAGACGTTGTCGCGTGAGCCGCAATCGAGGGCAAGTTGACCTAAGCCATCGGCGCATTGCTGCACGTCGGGATGGTCCAGGATGAACGACAGAAGTTGCGGTTCGGCCACCGGTCCGGACAAGCCATCCGTGCACAGCAGGAACCGATCGCCGGCGACAATGGGAATGGCTTTGACGTCCGGCCCTTCGCCGATTTCCTTGCTACCGAGATATTTCCACAGGACGTTGCGGAAACGATGCTCTTTGGCTTCTTCGGGGGTGATCGTCTTGTTTTCGACCAAGGCTTGGGCAAGGGAGTGGTCCACGGTCAGTTGCTCGATTTTGCCGCCGCGGATCAGGTAAGCCCGGCTGTCACCCAAGCTGGCGATGTAGATCTCCGGCCCTTTTCGCCACACGGCCGCGACGATGGTCGTGCCCATGTTCTTCATGTCGCGGTCGAGATTGCCCATCATGACAATCTCTTGATTGGCTTGCACAACGGCTTTTTTGATGATCGTCTTGACCTCGTCGGGCGTGGCTGAGGGCGTTAGGTTTTTTTTCAATTCGCGGGGCACCACCTCGGTGGCGCGCTTGCTGGCAATCTCGCCGTAGGCTTGGCCGCCCATACCGTCGGCGACAATGCAGATACACATATCGGGCGACTGTTTAACTTCGATGGCGTCTTCGTTGTTCTCGCGATAGTTGCCCAGCAATGTGCATTTGCCAATGTTTAGTGCCAGCGCCATAGCGCCACCTCGTTCGCATCGGCCGGCCGAATTGCGATTTCCCACTCCGCCACACGTCTGCAACCGCAATACTACCGCAGCTGCCCCGCTCCGCCAAGGCAAGTCACCGGCGCGGAACGCCCCCTTGAACTACTATAGTTTCCCCCATGGCGGCAGGCAAACTACCCCGGACCGCGTTCTTGACCGTTACCAAGCCTTCGTCCTATAATGCGCGGTGAAATCGGCAAAATCCCCGAGTCCGACGGACTTATCTTATCGCGAGGCCGCCGTGTTCGTGCAAATGCAGCTTCGCCGGATCATCATCAACGAGATCCAGGATCATCAAGTGATCCTGCTCCGCGAAGTCGATGGCGAACGTAGTTTCCCCATCGTCATCGGCGTCTTCGAAGCAACCAGTATCGATCGTCGCGTGCGCGGCATTCAGTCTCCCCGGCCGTTGACGCACGACCTGGTTGCCGCTTGTATTGATCGTCTCGGGGGGGAACTGCAAGACGTCATCATCAACGACTTGCGCGACCATACGTACTACGCGAAACTACGCATTCGCAAGGATGATGAGTTGATCGAGATCGATTGTCGTCCCAGCGACGCCATTGCCCTTGCTGTGACAGCCCAGGTTCCCATTTACGTCGCAGAGGAAGTCATCGAAGAGGCGGTCGGTGATCATTCCTGAATTTCCCGCCGACGCTCCGCCGTCGCTGCGGCCGACCGCGGGCTATGTCCACGTCCCTTTTTGCGCGCACCATTGCGGCTATTGCGACTTCGCGGTCGCTGTCGGCAAGGATCACCTCCAGGACGCTTACCTCGATGCCTTGGCCTGCGAGCTTAACGCCCTCGGTCATCCCAGGCCAGTACAAACCCTCTTCGTCGGCGGCGGCACTCCCTCCCATTTGACGACGCCGCGCTTGCGACGCCTCCTGGCGCTCCTGCAAGCGTGGTTCAATCTCTTACCCGGTTACGAATTCTCCCTCGAAGCCAATCCTGAATCGTTGGGGAACGACAAACTGGACTTGCTCGCCGAGCACGGCGTCAATCGGCTCAGCTTGGGTGTTCAGTCCTTTCAGCCGCCGTTGCTGCGCGTGCTCGAACGTCCCCATCGGCCGGTAGATGCCGTGGCTGTAGTTACTGCTGCCCGTACCCGTATCCCGAACCTCTCTGTCGATCTGATCTTCGGCGTGCCGGGGCAAACCGTAGCGCAGTGGCGCGACGATTTGCGCCGAGCGCTCGATTTGGCACCGACTCACGTGGCGACGTACGGTCTGACCTATGAGAAAGGCACGCGCTTGTGGAAGCAACGCCAGCGCGGTGATGTAGTACCGTTGACGGAAGACTTGGAACTTGCTATGTACGAAACGGCCATCGACGTACTCACCGACGCCGGCTTCGAGCACTACGAGATCTCCAACTTCGCGCGGCCAGGTTTCCGTTGCCGCCACAATCAGGTTTATTGGGCGAATTACGCTTACTTTGGCTTCGGCGTCGGCGCCGCCAGCTACGTCGGCGGTGAAAGACGGCTCAATGTGCGCGACTTGCAAGCCTACATCCGTCGTGCCCTTTCCGGGCGTCCGACGCATTTTCAGGCCGAGGTTTTGACGCCGCGTATCCGCGCCTTGGAAACTGTCGGTCAGCAATTGCGGCGCGTGGACGGAATCGAACGCAAGCAATTCCAGGTCCAGACCGGCTTCGCTCTGGATGAATTGTTGGGGGCGGCCTTGGTACGCAACGTGGAGCTAGGGCTAATGGCGGACGATGGCCGGCGTGTGGCCCTGACGCGCCGCGGCCTTTGTGTCGCAGATGCCGTGATCACCGACCTGTGGCGTGCCGGGACCGACCGACCAGACGAGCTACTCGAGGAAACGGCGCAAGACATTGGCGGTGATGCGCGATACGCCGTCGTCCACGGGCAAGCAACTTGGCCAGCAAATTGAGCCGACGGAGAAGACCATGCCGCGACTGGGTGTGTCGAAGATCACCAAATCGGCGCCACCGTTGTCAGGATTGAGGCCCTTGGCCAGGCGGTGGACGTTTTTCGGCGAACTTTTCGAAATTTTGTCGGTCTCATGGCCCGAGGCGCCGCCTGGGACGCGCATGTGCAGCGATTTTCGGCCGAACTGATCGCCGTTCCGTAGCCCGGTGCCGGCGAAGACCCAGTGCCTGGCGTCTTCGACGCGGTAGGGAGCGGCAGTCATGATGCCGCGCGGATCGAAGACCACGCCGAGGAGGTTGGCTTCCGACTCGTAGCGGCGGGCGAAGCGGCTTTCGGCACCTCCCATTCCCTCCGGCCACAAGCTGGTGATCGCCGTGTTGTGGCACACGACCGTGTGGTCGTCGAAAATCTCTACCTCGCAATTGAGGCCGTTGCCCCCCAGATACATGAGTCGGCCGCCTTCGCGAAAGACCCAATGTTTGACGCGATCGTACATGCGCCGACTCCAGTATTCCGGATGAGTGCTGAGGATAAGCACGCGGTACCGGGCTAAATCGAGCATGCCTTCGTGCAGCTGCGTCTCGGCGTACAGGTCGTAGGCGAAGCCTTCGCGCTCCAACCAGCCGAGCAGGCGCCACTCCGCCGGTGCCACGTGATTCGGTGCTCGACCTTCGATCGGATCGGTAATCTGCTCCGCAGGATCAATGTGATTGATCGGCTCAGGGCGATCGAAGCTGATCGGGGCGTAGGTCTCGCTACCCCAGGTTTGGTGCTTGATGTCCTGGTAGCGCTTCAGCTCCTGGCGGGCGTTGATGGTCGGGACGGGGGGCAGTTCGTCGGCGTGGATGTAGTTGCTGCGGCCGCCGAAGTTGTTGTAGACGTTCCAGGTGATGTTCGAGGCCAACACGGCTACCGGTGCTTGCGGCGCTGCGGGGGCAACTACCCATGGAAAGCTAAAGGACCGGCCCGACAGGGTCGAAGTGTGAAAATAGTACAAGCCGGAGCGCTGTGGCGCCGTGACGACCTGTTGATGGTGCGGACTCAAATAACCCACCTTGTTCCAAGCGACGCCGGTGCGGGAGTAATCGCCGTCGGGCGTGATCTGCATGACAGCCCGGGGGCCGTGTTCATCGTGCCAACCATGATGACTGATGAACTCCTTGGTCCATCCATAACGCCACAGCGAGATCTTGTATTGCTCCACGGAATGGACGCGGAATTCGCCTTTGTCGCCGCTGCACACCCATTTCGGCCAGACATAGCCGAGCAAGCCATCAGTCAACAGCCGAAAATGGTACGGCAAGCGCGCATCTTTCGACAATCGGACACGCTTGCCGCCGTAGCCGGGCTTGTGGAGTGTGACCAGGTAATCGTCGGCCGGCAGGTCGAGGTGGATCGAACCACTGGCCCGCGAATGGGCAGCCCACGACTCTCCCCGACCATTGGTAAACTCGACGGCGACATCCGGGATGCCGACGTACGCTTCATCGCTCACGTAACCGATCAACATAATCGTTCGCTTTCAGTTTGGTGGACCTTTGTCATCGATCTTGCACGCTGGCTTGGACCACAAGAACCCACTGGCCGACCTACACCAGGAGCGGCTATCTTCGTCGTTAACCGATCTCTGGCCACTGCCGCAATCGTTCAAAGTTTTGCGTGACATGGCCGTCTTGTCGCTGCCTGAGGTCTTCCGCTGCAAAAGGCCAGCGTTCCACAACGGCATGAAAGGTCGGCCGGTTGGTTTCCTTGTTTGGATCATACAAACTCGCCAGCAAATGTTGCCGACGATTTGCGACAACGATCGTGCGATAGCATAACGATGGTGCGATACCACATTGCTCAAGCGATCGGAATGCGCTACGGCACGGGGTGCAAGTTGCCATTCGTAACTTGCCTACCGTAGCAACATTTCTCAAGAGACGCGCCGGCTTCGCTTGCGGTTGCGGCGTCGGCGGCTCAACCGCTACAATAGCCGCCGGAAGGCAAAGGACTTATCCTCCGAACTGGGGGCGTTGGTGAAGCCCAATTCGGTCCAGGACGCGGAACACCGCCGCCGGGTAGTCGTGCTCGGATCAACCGGTTCCATCGGCACGAATTGCCTGGAAGTGATTG
>JANWVS010000078.1 GCA_025056835.1 Gemmataceae bacterium
AGCGAACTGTACATTCTCCCGGCAACCGGGCCGACCAAGGAAAACCCCGCCCGCAACGTGACCCGCTTCGCCACCTACAACGGCGGCGCCTCCTGGAGCCGGTCGGGACAGCGCCTGGCCTTCATCAGTCAACGCAAACGCAACCTCAACAGCGCCTTCGTGCTCGATTTGCAACGCCCGGCAGCCCCCAACGCTCCCCCTTCCAAGGAAATCGACTGGGACGAGATCCACCTCCGCGTCCGCCAGCCCACCCCGATGACCATCGGCGAATGCGCCATCGCGCCCGACGGCAACCGCATCGCCTTTCGCGCGACTCAGGACGGCGACGACCTGTGGATCGCCAACGTCGACGGCAGCCAGGTCACACGGCTGACCAGCGGCAACACCAAGCCGACGCAGATCCAGTGGTCGCGCCAGTTCGGCAACCTCCTCTACTTCCGCGATGGCCAGGGCGCCCTCCGCACGGCCAACCTCGTCGCCCCGGCCGGCAGCAACATCGCCGTCGTCCCCTTCCAGGCCCGCTTGCCTGTCCGCCAAGGCGAACTCTTCCAGGAGATCTTCGATCAGGCCTGGCGGCTCCTGCACGACAACTTCTACGACCCCAATTTCCACGGCGTCGACTGGTACCGACTCCGCGAGAAGTATCGGCCGCTCGTCAAGCACTGCGCCCTCCGCGAAGACCTGTACGCGCTGATCTACTACCTGTTCGGCGAGCTGAATGCGTCGCACCTGGGCATCACCGGCAACCTGCCCGCCGCCGAGCAAACCACCGCCGACCTCGGCTTGCTCTTCGCCCGCGATTCTCCCGGGCCCGGCTTGAAAATCGAAGAGGTCCTCAAACGCGGACCGGCGGACCGGCGCGGTCTCCAGCTCAAGGCCGGCGACGTCGTCCTGGCCATCGACGACGTCGAAATCACCGACCGCACCGACCTTTCGGCCCTGCTCAACGACAAGGTCAACGAGGTCGTCGCTTTGCACGTCGCCAGCCATCCCCACGACGCTCGCCAACGCCGACGCGTCGAGATCACCGCCCAGAATCGGCAACTGATCGCCCAGCTGATGTACGACCGCTGGGTGGCCGCCAACGCCCGCCGCGTCCACGAATGGAGCAAGGGGACGCTCGGCTACATCCACATCCCCAGCATGGACGAACCGGGCCTGGAACGCTTCCTCCGCCTTCTCTATTCCGACAACTTCGACAAGGACGGCATCGTGCTCGACGTCCGCTTCAACGGCGGCGGCTTCACCCATGAAACGATCCTGAACTACTTGCTCGGCAAGGAACACACCGTCTTCTCGCAACGCCACGGCGCGCAGGGCTTCGTTCTCAACTTTAGCGATCGCAAATGGACACGTCCCTTGGTCTGCCTCATCAACCAGCGCAGCTACAGCGACGCCGAAATCTTTGCCCACGCCTTCCGGGCGCACGGCCTGGGCAAACTCGTCGGCCAGGCCACGGCCGGGCACGTCATCGGCACCCGCACGGTCACGTTGATCGACGGCTCGGCGTTTCGCTTGCCGCGCATCGGCGTCCGCACCGACAAGGGGGTCAACATGGAAAAAGAAGGCGTCCAGCCGGACGTGGCCGTCGAAGTGCATCCCGATGCCTGGGCGGCCGGTGCCGACGTCCAGCTGGAACGGGCCGTCGCGGTGTTGCTCCACGACGTGGAGCAGTGGCGCAAAAGCCGCGGCGGCGGCGTCGCCGGGCCGGGCCGAGCGGCACCGTCCGGCTCCTCGACGGCGCCGGCGCCCGACCATCGCTGAGCGCCGCTGCCGACCAGGTGGTGGTGGCTTTGGGACTGCTGGGCACGATGAACGTCAACACCGCCCTCGCCGCCCGCTGGTACGTCAGCGACGCCCGCACCGTTGAACTGGCGGCTGCGGACTTTGACGCCCCGCCCCCGGTGAGGCTATCGTGGGGCGATGAACCTGCGCCGCGCCTTGGCCCTGGCTTTGGACCCCACGCGCATTCTGAGCGCCCAGGGCCTGGTACCCGACCCGTGGCAACGCGACCTGCTCTTTTCCCCGCACCCGCACCTCTTGCTCAACTGCTCGCGCCAATCGGGCAAGTCGACCGTCGTGGCCGCCATGGCGTTGCACCAGGCCTTGGTGGTGCCCGAAAGTCTGGTGTTGCTGGTTGCCCCCTCGGCCCGGCAAAGCGGCGAACTGTTTCGCAAGGTGTGGGCCGCCTACCAGGCCGTCGGCCGCCTCATCCCGGCGGTGGTCGCAACGGCGCGGCAGCTGGAGTTGGCCAACGGCTCGCGCCTGGTCGCTCTGCCCGGCCGCGAAGCGACGATCCGCAGCTTTTCCGGGGTGCGCCTGCTCATCCTCGACGAAGCGGCCCGCGTGCCCGATGTGCTGTATCGCTCGGTGCGGCCGATGCTCGCCGTCAGTCGCGGGCGGCTGGTGGCCTTGTCGACGCCGTTTGGCCGGCGCGGCTGGTTCTATGAGGAATGGTCCGGCCCGGGGCCGTGGCAGCGCGTGTGCGTCCCCTGGCCGCAGTGCCCGCGGATCACGCCCGAGTTCATTGCCGAAGAGACGCGAGCCCTAGGCCCCGCCTGGGTCGAGCAAGAATACCAGTGCTTGTTCACGGCCCTGGAAGGACTGGTCTATCCCGACTTCGAACAAGCGATCGTCGGCGCGGCGCCGGCCGATCTCAACGACGCTGCGGTTGTCAAAGTCGGCGGTATCGACTTCGGTTGGCGCCATCCCTTTGCCGCCGTGTGGGGCGTGCTCGATCGCGACGACGTTCTCTGGATCACCCACGAGCGCTACCGACGCGAGACGCCGCTGGCCGAGCATGCCGCCGCCCTGCCCAAGGACGTGACCTGGTACGCCGATCCTTCCGGCGGCACGGAGATCGCCGAGTTGCGCCGGGCGGACCACGTCGTGCGGCGCGGCGACAACAACCTGCGGCGCGGCATTGCCTTGGTCACCGCCCGCCTTCGCACCGGGCGGCTCAAGGTGCTGGCGGGTTGCACGAACCTGATCGCCGAAGCGCGGCTGTATCGCTGGCCCACGGCGGCGGAGCGGTCGGCCGCCGGGGAACAACCGATCGACGCGCACAACCACGCCTTGGCGGCGCTGCGCTACCTGGTGACGCGCCTCGAGCACGGGCAGCGCTGCTGACGGCGCAGCGCGCCGGCCGCCGCGGCACCGGTGCTGGCGAGACCGGCAGGGCGGCGCGTTGGGGCAGCGCCTCGTTTTTTTTGCACAACCAACCTCGCATTGCCGCGCCGGCGATGGTACTCTCGGATTCATGAATGCTGGCCGCGCCGCCTGGCGTCAGCCGGGCGACACCTCGGAAGGACTACTCCTTCGGCGCGGGCCGGCGCCGTTCGCACAGCCGCGAACCGGCTCGATCTCCACGACAGCCTTGGCCATGAAATACTTCCTCCATCGCCTGGCGCGCTGGCTGGCGCGCAAGACCGCGCCGCCGTTGGCTCCCGATCCTGGGCTGTGGCCGGTTGACGCGTACCGCCGGCTGCGGCCGCCGTCGCCGAGCGACCTCTTGGCGGAGCTGAAGGGGACGGCGTGGGCCTGTGCCTCGATCAATGCCGCGGTTTGCGCCGCCGCACCGCCGCGGTTGTTCGTGCGAACCCGCCCCGGCGAGCCGGACCCGCGCTGCCGCACGCGGCCCATCGATCCCGGCCTGACGCAGCGCCTGATTCCGACGGCAGTGACATCATTACGTCAGCAAGCGGCGACGATCGAGGAAGTGGTCGAACATCCGTTGCTGACGCTGCTGGCCCAGGTGAATCCGGTCCACAATCAGTTTGACCTCTGGGAGCTGACGCAGCTGTACCTGGAGGTGCACGGGTCGGCCTACTGGCTGCTCGACGTGGATCCGGTCATCCGCGTGCCGACGGCGATCTGGATCTTGCCGGCGCACCAAGTGGCGCCGCGCCGCGCGGCGGACAGCCCGCGGCTGGTCGATGCCTACGAGTTTCGCGGCCGGGTCGTGCAGCACTTTCCGCCGGAGCGGATCATCCACTTTCGCATGCCGGACCCGCGCGACCCGTATTGCGCCGGTTTGAGTCCGTTGCGGGCTTGTTTCGAGCAGGTGGCGCTGGCGTCGGAGTATGCCGCGATGAAGCGGAGCGTCTACGACAACGCCGCCTTGCCGAGCGTGGTGCTCACGCCCGAGGACGGCATCGGCCGGGAAGAGAGCGATCGGCTCGAAAGGCAATGGCAGCGGAAGTTCGAGCGCGGCGGCCGCGGACGGCTTTTCGTGGCCGAATCGCGGATGCAAGTGACCCTGCTGAGTCAGTCCATGGGCGACCTGGCGGCCCTCGCCGACATGAGGGCGACCAAGGAAGACATCGCCAACGCTTTTCAGGTGCCGCTGCCGTTTTTGTCCGGCGACACGAACCTGGCCAACATGCAAGCCGCCGACCATCTGCACAAGACGTTGGCGATCTTGCCCCGGCTGCGGCGGCGCGACGAGAAGCTCAACGAGCAACTGGTGCCGTGGTTCGACCCCAGCGGCCGTCTCTTCTTCGCTTCTCCCGACCCGACGCCGGCCAACCAGCACTTCGTGCTGGCCCAGGAGCAGGCCGATCTGCGCCACGGCGTGCGGACGATCAACGAGGTGCGGGCGGCCCGCGGTCTGCCGCCCGTCCCCTGGGGCGATCAACCGAGAAACACCTGAGCGGCACTAAGCCGCCGGAGCAAGGCCGGCGCCGCGGGCCGATCGATTCGCCGGCGCCACGACGACGAGGCAATCATGACGACCTTCTTGAAACCGTACTTCGACACCGAAGGCCCCGGCGGTTTGCCGATGAAGGACCGCCAGGCCAAGGCGCTGGAGGCGCGGCTGCGCCAGCTGCCCAAGGATGAAGCCTTTGCCTACCGGCGTTGTTCGTTCGCGCGCGGCCTGACCGAAATCTCGCCGACCGGCCGCTGCGACGTCTCCTGGATCACCGCAGAAACGCCCGATCGCGCCGGCGACGTCGTACTGGCCGCGGGCATGGATGATTCCCATTTCGCCCTCAATCCGATTGTGACGCTCAATCACGCTTACGATCGGCCGCCGGTGGGCCGCTCGATGTGGCGCAAGCGCGTCAAGGAAGGCGCGTTGGTCGGCGTCAAGGCCAAGACGCACTATCCGCCCCGGCCGGCGCGGTGGGCCGAAGGCGTCTGGCCGCCGGACTATGCCTTCGAGTTGATCCAGGCCGGTCTGCTGCGCGGCAAGAGCATCGGCTTCTTTCCTTTGCACGTGCGGCCGCCGAGCGAACAGGAAATCGCGGCGACTCCCGCCTGGCAGAAGGTGCGCTACGTTATCGAGCGCTGGCTGTTGGCGGAGTACGCCTGTTGCTTTCTGCCGATACAGCCCAACGCCGTCGTCGAGGAGGTTTGCAAGAGCCGGGGCCGAGCGGAGGAGTCCGCGGCGGTGGAGCTGTCGCAAGCCGCAGCGGCCGCGACCTTGGCGGCGCAGTTGCGGAGCGTGGGTCTGGAACAAGCCATCGAGCAAGCCGTGCTCCGGAGCTGGTCCAGGATCTCCGGGCGCGTGTGAGCGCGGCGTGGGGCGACGTTCCCGCCGCCCGAACGCGGAGGGCCTTGCCGCTCCGCAAGCCGTGAGTCCCTTTTTTTCCGAGGAGGAGATCATGTCTGTCGAACTTCTTCACGATCCATCGGGTCCGGCTTTGCCGGCGCTGGTGATGCAGGCCGTGCAGAGCGGACTGGACGCGGCTGTCGAGCGGGCCTTGAAGCAATGCCTCGCCCAGCAGCGCGGTGCCGGCGGCGTGCCGGTCGCTGGCCTGGGCGAGGCCATGGGCGGCGATCCCCAGGCAGGGTTTCGCAACTTCGGCGAGTTTGCCTTGGCGGTCAAAGATGCCTGTCAGCCCGGCCGACGGCCCGATGAGCGTTTACTGGTGATGGCCAAGGCAGCCAGCGGCCTGGGCGAGGCCTTCGGCTCGGAGGGCGGATTTCTGGTGCCGCCGGGCTTCGCCGGCAAGATCCTCGAACGGATCTACTCGGCCAACAACCTGCTGGGGCTGACCGATTCGTACACGATCCAGGGCAACAGCATGTCGTTTCCGCGCAACGCCGAGACGTCGCGGGCCAACGGGGCGCGCTGGGGCGGCGTGCGGGCCTACTGGCGCGAGGAAGGCGACCAGGCCGCGGCGTCAAAGCCGACCTTTGGCCGCCTGCAACTGAACCTCCACAAGCTGTTCGTCATGATCCATGCCTCCGACGAGTTGCTGGCCGACGCCCAAGGGATGGCGCTGGAGCAGTATCTGCTGCGCGTGGCCACCGAGGAGATCAACTTCGTCGTCGGCGACAGCATCATCAACGGCACCGGCGCCGGCCAGCCGTTGGGGATCCTCAACGCTCCGTGTCTGATCACCGTCGCCAAGGAACCGGGGCAGGCGGCGGCGACCCTCGTCGCCCAAAACCTGGTCAACATGTGGGCGCGGCTATTCGGGCCGTGTCGGGCCAATGCCGTCTGGCTCATCAACCAGGACGTCGAAAGCCAACTGCACACCCTGACGGTCGGCAGCGGCTCGGCGGCTGCCTTGGCCTACTTGCCGCCCGGCGGCCTGGCGGCCAAACCCTACGCCACCCTCTTGGGCCGGCCGGTGCTGCCGGTGGAATGGTGCCCCAGCCTCGGCACCGTCGGCGACGTCATCCTCGCCGACCTGCGCCATTACGTCACCATCACCCGCGGGGCCGTTGACAGCGCCATGTCCATCCATCTCCGCTTCGATTATGACGAGTCGGTCTTCCGCTTCATTTTCCGCGTCGATGGCCAGCCGTGGTGGTCGGCGCCGTTGACGCCGTACAAAGGATCGAACACGCAGTCGTGCTTCGTGGCCCTGCAAACGCGCGGCTGACCGGCAGCGAGGAGGCCCTTCCTTCGCGGGCGGGGGCGTCGGCCTCCCATCGTGCGGGTCTCCTCCCCGGGGCCAGCCTCCCGCTCGCGTCTTGCCGCGCAATCCGAGGTGCATGCGGCCGTGCTGCCGCGTTCACCGCCCCACTCGGCTACGCTCCGCCTTCAACCTAAGCGATGCTCCCATAGCTTCGACCTTTACCAGGAAAGGAACTTGACCATGAAACTCGTGGAACAAGCTCAAATCGTCGCCGGCTTCGTGCCGCTCGACTTGCAAACTCAACGCGACGGCGACTGGGTCCGCCTCCGCGACTTCAATCACCTGACGGTCATCTTCTTCAAAGGGACCGGCACCGACGGCGACGATCCCGTCCTGACGCTCCAGCAGGCGACCGACAACGCCGGCACCGGGGCCAAGGCCCTCCTCTTCACCGAGATCTGGCGCAAACAGGGGGCCGACGTCCACGCGATCGGCCAGTTCACCAGGACGACCCAGGCGCCGGCGGCGTCGTACACGAATAGCGACGGCCATCAACAGGCGCTTTGGATCGTCGAGATCGACGCCGACATGCTCGATGTCAACCACGGCTATCAGTACGTCCGCGCCGTCCTCAACGATACCGGCACCCATCCGCAGTTGGGATGCGTGCTCTACGTCCTCACCGAACCGCGCTACGCCGAAGCGACGCCGCCCAGCGCCCTGTAGGCCGACGCGCTCAGTTGACTTGGGTCCTGCCATGGCCAACCTCATCAGCCGCGCGCGAGCGCTGTACAACCTGAACCACCTGGCCGCCAGCGCGGCCGACACCGCGGCGCTCGACGCTCTCATTGCCGCCGTCAGCGCCGCCGTCGAGCGCCATTGCCGGCGGACCTTCACGATGACCACTCACGACGAGGTCCACGACGGCCGTGCCCAGCCCGAGTTGGTGCTTGGCCATTTTCCGCTGCTGAGCGTCGAGCGCG
>JANWVS010000079.1 GCA_025056835.1 Gemmataceae bacterium
CTCTGCCTCAAAGGTCAACGTCTTGGTTTGGCCGGCGCGGATCTGCAAGGTTTCCGTCACGCGGCGCGGGTCGTTGGGAAAGCCCGGCACTGGTATCTCGACGCGCACCTGAAACGTGTACGTCCGCCCGCGAACCGGCAACGGCGGCGTCATGTACTGCCGCTGGAGGCCCGTTTGGCTCATGAGTTGATTGTCGAACCAAACTTTCGTGTCCGGCGTGGGCACATGGATGATGATGTAGCCGCGATCATCTGCGTTTTCCCGTTGTTCTTCCGCCAACAACTCGGAGTACGGTATCGCCGGACTCATGGTCGGCCGCGCCCGCGCGGGTGGGCCGTTGTCGCGCGCTGCCGTCGCCGGAACGTAGGCATTCGACGACCGCCAAGGCGCCGCCGTGCCGGGATACTCGCCATAGACATAGGCCCGATAGCCGTCGCCAGGCATGTAGCTGTAGATCCAATGCCCGGGATAGACCCAGGGCTGCTGGAGGGTGTAATAGTACCACGATCCCGGTGTGTAATAGGAGTAGCCGCCGAGCCGCCAGGGGAAATAACCGTAAGGTTGACCCGGCGCCGGGCCGGCCATCGCCATCAGAATCATCACGGCTGCACATCGAGCAGTCAGGCGCATGGATCCAGTCTCCGTGGCAAGCGGCTGCTTGCGAGGCGCTGGCGATTATATCGTTCTATTATGCTAGGTTGTGCGGCGTGCGTGCAAGAGGCAATTTGGCGTTTTTTCCCAGCGCAGCGGCCGTCGCTTGCGGCGCCGCCTGATCTCTTAGTCGTCAATCCCCAGTTGGAGCTTGGCCGCCTCCGTCATGCGGCTTTTGTCCCAAGGCGGGTCCCAAACCAGGTCCACCTGCGCCGCCGTCACCCGCGGCAAGGCGCGAACTTTCCGCTGGACTTCCGCCGGCAACGATCCGGCCACGGGGCACGCAGGCGAAGTCAACGTCATCCGAATACGCACAGTCCCATCCGCGGCGATGTCGATGTCGTAGATCAATCCCAGTTCGTAAATGTTGACCGGTACTTCCGGATCGAAGCAGGTTTGAAGTACGGCCACGACCTTGTCCCGCAGTGCTTCGATCTCGGCAGGGGTCAGTGGTTGATGCGGAGCAGGCGACGAGGCATCGTCGCCGACCGGAGCGCCCGCCGCGGCCGTGGCTGTGAATTCTCCACTGACTTGACTCGGCTCGTTCATCGGCAAGGGGATGCGATGGCTCATGGTTTCTCTCGGGCTTGGCCCGCCAATTCGCCGGCGAAATGCCGGATCCGCTGGATCATTTCCGCCAGGCCGTTGCGCCGTCCCAGGCTCAAGTGGCTGTCCAGGCCTAGTCGCTGCATCAACGAGTGGATATCGAAGTCGAGCACCTGTTGCGCGCGTTGGCCGGAAAAGAGTTTCTGCAGCAAGGCCAGTTCGCCGCGAACGATGTCGGCGTCGCTATCGGCCAAAAACTCCAACACGTCCGCCGTGCCGGGCTTTTTGCGGGCAAACATGTGGACCGTACTCTGGCAGCCCTTGACGCGCGTCGCCTCGGTTTTCAGTTCGGCCGGCATCGGCGGCAGACGTTCGCCTAGCTCGATGAGATACTGGTAGCGGTCGTTCCAGTCGTCCATGAGGTCGAAGGCTTCGACCAACTCGGCGGCAACTTCCTCCGGCGAAGCCCCAGCGGCGGCAGGATAAGTTGGCTCGACCCGCGTCGTCGGCAAGCCGACGACTTTGGGTTTACCGCGCCCCGACGCCACAATTTTTGCGAGTGCCTCAGCGAAAACGTCAACTTCCTCGACGGTGTTGTACACGGCGAACGACGCCCGCACCGTGCCAGGAAGGCCAAAGCGGTCCATGAGCGGCTGGCAGCAATGGTGGCCGGTGCGGACGGCAATGCCTTCCAGATTGAGCCGGGTGCCGATGTCCAGCGCGGCCAGGGGCGGATCGTCGACGACGAACGACAACACGCCGGTCTTGCGTCGCGCCGTGCCGATGATCCGCACACCGCGGATGTCGTTGACCCGGGCCGTGGCCTGTGCCAGCAAGCGTTCCTCATGGGCCGCCAGGGCGTCGAGACCTACCTCATCGAGATATTCGAGAGCCGCGCACAATCCGATGGCCGCGGCGATGGAGGGGGTGCCGGCCTCGAATTTATAGGGCAGTTCATTCCAGGTCGTCTTTTCGAAGCTGACCGAGCTGATCATGTCGCCGCCGCCCTGCCACGGGGGCATCAGCTCGAGATGTCGGGCCTTGCCATAGAGGACGCCGATCCCTGTCGGTCCGTAAATCTTGTGCCCCGAGAATGCGTAAAAATCGCAATCCAGAGCAGCAACATTCAGGCGGAGGTGGGGCGCCGCTTGGGCGCCGTCGATCAGCACGGGAATGCCGTGACGGTGCGCTAGATCGATGATCTGCTCGATCGGATTGACGGTGCCTAAGGCATTGGAAACATGGGCGACAGCCACCAGTTTGGTTCGCGGGCCCAGCAGTTTTTCGTACTCCTCCAGGATCAATTCCCCGCTATCGGTGATCGGTACGACCCGCAGGTGGGCCTTCTTTTCCCAGCAAAGCATCTGCCACGGCACGATGTTGGAATGGTGCTCCAGGGCGGTGACGACGATCTCATCGCCGGCTCGGACATTCGCTCGGCCGAACGATTGTGCAACCAGGTTGATCGCCTCGGTCGTGCCGCGCGTGAAGATGATTTCGCGCAAGCAGTTGGCCCCGATAAACTTCTGGACCTTGACCCGGGCGGCTTCGTAGTCCTCCGTGGCTCGTTCGCTCAACTCGTGGACCGCGCGATGGACATTGGCGTTGTCGGCCTCATAGAAATGTCGCACGGCGTCAATGACGGCCCGCGGTTTCTGCGTCGTGGCGGCGTTGTCGAAATACACCAACGGTTTGCCATGGACCCGTTGCAGCAGGATTGGAAAATCTTGCCGCAGCCGGTGGACGTCCAGCGGCGGCGCCGCCCGAGCCGCCTGGCGTGGAAGGAATGGAATGGTTTTCGGCATCGACATGGCACCATCCGTAATCTTCGACAGTAATCTTCGACAGTCCAGTCCCTCGGCTTTCCGGTATGTCGCACCAGGCGCCGAGCGATGGCGCGCCCCCGGCCCTTTCACGACCCGAGGTTGCGATGGACCAAGAGCGCTTCTAATTCCTCCCGAACCGCCGGCACGTGAATGCGGTGAACAATGTCGTTGGCGAAGGCAAACGTCAGCAGCCGCCGGGCCTGCGCGGCTGCAAGGCCGCGGCTTTGCAGGTAAAAGAGCTGGTCGGCATCCAGTTGGCCGACGGTGGCGCCGTGCGTGCATTTGACGTCGTCGGCAAAGATCTCCAATTGTGGTTTGGTGTTGATGGTGGCGCCGTCGTCCGAAAGCAGAAGCGTCTGATTGGTCTGCTTGGCGTCGGTCTTCTGGGCGTCCTGGCGGACGAAGATTTTGCCGTTGAAAACTCCGTGGGCCTGGTCTGTGAGAATGCCTTTGTAAAGTTCATGGCTGGCGCAGTGCGGGACCGCATGATCGATGACGGTATGGTTGTCGATGTGCTGCTTACCCGCGCCGACGTACAGACCATTGACCGTCGCTTCGGCGTGTTCGCCGGCAAACCGCACGCGGACCTCATTCCGCACCAGCCTGCCGCCGAGCAAAACGGCGTGCGTTGTAAAGTTCGCGCCGCGCCCGACGACGACTTGGGTGTTGGCCACGTGATAAGCCGCCGCGGCCTCTTGTTGGACCTTGTAATGATCGATGACGGCGTGCTCGCCCACGGCGATTTCGGCCACCGCATTCGTGAAATAAGTCGCGGGTTCGGTCGTCGTGCCCCAGAAACGCTCGACGATCGTGGCCCGGCTGTGCGCACCAGCGACAACCAGCAGGCGCGGCTGGGTCGTCACGTTTCGGACCGAGGCGTGACTGAGCCACACCACCTCGATCACGGGAGTGATTGCCGCGCCGTCGGGAATTCGCACGACGGCTCCGTCGCACAGCAGCGATGTATTGAGCGCGGTGAACACTTGGCTGCTGCTGTCGGCGACTTGGTCGAGTTGCGCCAATCGTTCCACACCGGCAGTCGCCAACGATTCGACCACCAATCCGGTCGACGTGTCAACTTCCGACCGCTCGCGATCGAAGGCGCCGTTGACAAACACCAAGCGAACGGCACCAGCGTCCGCTACGGGCGGGAGGGGCAGCCGAACGGTGCTCGCGCTGTCGACCGGCAGCTCAAAGGGCGTCTCCAGCAGCGGCGCCACGTTGGTGAAGCGCCAATCTTCCGTCCGCGGCGTGGGAAAAGCAAGCGCGGCGAAACGGGCACGGCCTTGCTGCCGATACGGGGCCAACGTCGGCACCGGCCAGGCGCGATCCACGACTTCAAACTGTCTGAGAAAATTCGTCTTTGCTTCCAAGACCATGGCAAGCCTCAGCTGCTATCTCCGGGCACCGCTGAGCGCTGGCTCGCGTTCCTTGACCCAGTCATAACCGCGCGCTTCCAGCTCCAGCGCCAACTCTTTACCGCCGGACAACACTATCCGACCTTCAGAAAGAACGTGGACGAAGTCCGGCACAATGTACTGCAACAGCCGTTGGTAATGAGTTATGACGATCATGGCGCGGTGCGGCGACCGCAGGGCATTCACACCGTCAGCGACCACGCGTAAGGCGTCGATGTCCAACCCCGAGTCGGTTTCGTCCAGGACGCACAACTTCGGATCGAGCACGGCCATTTGGAAAATCTCGTTCCGCTTCTTTTCGCCTCCGGAAAACCCCTCGTTGACGGACCGCTTCAACAAGTCCTCGGGCATATGCAGGATTCGCATCTTTTCCTTGACGAGCTTGAGAAATGCCGCGGCGTCAACTTCCGGCTCGCCGCGATGCTTGCGGATGGCGTTAAGCGCGGCCCGAAGGAAGTAATTGTTGGTGACCCCGGGTATCTCGACGGGATACTGAAACGCCAAGAACAGCCCCTCGGCCGCTCGTTCCTCGGGATCCATGGCCAGCAGATTCTTCCCCTCGTAAAGGACTTCACCCTCCGTGACCTCGAAGGTTTCACGGCCGGCCAGGACGCCGGCGAGCGTGCTCTTGCCCGAGCCGTTCGGTCCCATGATGGCGTGGACCTCGCCCGCGTTGACCTGAAGGTTGACGCCGCGAAGGATTTTCTTGTCGCCGACGCCGGCGTGCAAGTTCGTAATCGTAAGCATGGCTGTTTGCTTTTCTCCGACAGGGAACTCCATCGTGGTTCGCTAGTTGACCAAGCTAGTGCCGGCAGGCAACTGGGTCCGCGGCACAAGCGGCTGAGTCCGGCGAAGCCGCGCTGGCCTTGATTGTTCCGGTTTCCTGACCATCTTCTATTGTGTTCCTAGTCGTTGCCTCAGCCGCTTCTTCGTATTTCGGCGGCCGCTGCTGATGTTGCGCCGCTGCCGATGTCGCAGGGCGTGGACGGTGCCGATCAGCAACTATCCCACGCTGCCCTCCAAGCTGACCCCCAAGAGTTTTTGCGCCTCGACGGCGAATTCCATCGGCAACTCGCGAAAGACGTCCTTGCAGAAGCCGTTGACGATCATGTTGACGGCGTCTTCCTTGCTCAAGCCGCGTTGGTTGCAGTAGAAGATTTGGTCCTCGCCGATTTTCGACGTCGATGCTTCGTGTTCCACGGTCGCGGTCGTGTTTTTGACCTCGATGTAGGGGAAGGTGTGGGCACCGCACTTGTCGCCGAGCAAGAGCGAATCGCACTGGCTGTAGTTGCGGGCGTAGGCCGCTCCTTTGAGGACCTTGACCAGGCCGCGGTAAGTGTTCTGGCCGTGCCCGGCCGAGATGCCCTTGGACACGATGGTGCTTCGGGTGTTCTTGCCGACGTGGATCATCTTGGTGCCGGTGTCGGCTTGCTGATAGTGGTTCGTCAAGGCCACCGAGTAGAACTCCCCGACCGAGTCGTCGCCTTGGAGGATGCAGCTGGGGTACTTCCAGGTGATGGCTGAGCCGGTTTCGACCTGCGTCCAAGAGATCTTGCTGGCTCGGCCGCGACAGGCGCCCCGCTTGGTGACGAAATTGTAGATCCCTCCCTTGCCGTCTTTGTCCCCCGGGTACCAGTTTTGCACCGTCGAATACTTGATCTGGGCGTGGTCTCCGATGGCGACCAACTCCACCACGGCGGCGTGCAACTGGTTCTCGTCGCGCATCGGCGCGGTGCAGCCTTCGAGGTAGCTGACGTAGCCGCCTTCCTCGCAGATAATCAGCGTCCGCTCAAATTGCCCGGTCTCCCGAGCATTGATGCGGAAATACGTGGACAACTCCATCGGACAACGCACGCCCTTGGGAATGTACACGAATGAACCGTCGCTGAAGACGGCTGAATTGAGAGCGGCAAAGAAGTTGTCGTTGTACGGCACCACGGAGCCGAGGTACTTCCGGACCAGGTCCGGATGCTCTTGTACGGCTTCCGAGAACGAGCAGAAGATAATGCCCAACTCAGCCAGCTTTTCCTTGAACGTGGTCACAACCGACACGCTGTCGAACACCGCGTCGACCGCGACGCCGGTCAAACGCTTCTGTTCCTCGAGCGAGATTCCCAACTTCTCGAACGTGCGCCGCAATTCCGGATCGACTTCGTCCAGGCTCTTGGGCTTCTTCTGGGCCTTGGGGGCGGCGTAGTAAATGATGTCGTTGTAATCGATCTTCGCGTAAGTCAGGTTGGGCCACCAGCGAGGCTCTTCCATCGTCAGCCAATGGCGATAGGCCTTCAGCCGCCATTGCAAAAGCCAATCCGGCTCGCGTTTTTTGGCCGAGATCAAGCGAATGATCTCTTCATTCAGGCCGCGCGGCACCGTTTCGCTTTCGATGTCGGTGACGAAGCCCCATTTGTATTCCTGACTCGTAAATTGTTCGATGGTATCGGTTGCAGTGCTCATGGTTCGTTGTCGTCTTGTGATTTTTAGTGGGCGACTTTCTTTCTCCCAACGGTTGTCGGCGTTTGCCAACGGCGGTCGAAGGACTGCTGCCGGCGGCTCAGGCGACGTTAGCGGCTCCGCACTCCCAAGGGGATCAAGGGTTGTCCGGCGTCGAACACGGTGGTTGCCAAGCGGGCCCGCAGCAACTCGACGATTCGTCCCTCGTGCTCCATGAGGTCGGCAAGGGTGATCTGGTTGAGCGTGCCGCGCATCCATTGCTCGAGGGTGGCCCACAAGGCCCGCAACGAGCAATCGTTCTGATGAACGCAAACGCCGTGCGGCGCCGTCCCCGAGTGACGTTGACAATAGCCCCCTTCGTCGTACAGCGGCTCGCCCAGGGTCAGCAAGAGCGAGCCAAGCCCGATCTCTTCGGGCGGCCGCGACAGGCGGTAGCCGCCGCAACGTCCACGCAAGCTGTCGATCAATCCGGCATCGCGCATGACCGCCATCAGCTTGGCGACATACGGCACCGACATCCCTTCCGCTGCGGCAATCTCAGGCAATGTCAGGGTGTGTTGCGGAGCTTTCGCCAACCGCAAAAGGCATCGCAGTCCGTATTCTTCTTGCGCAGAGATTTTCATAACCATACGCCCCAGCAGGGACGGCGGTGTTAATTATAGAAATCTATACAGACAAATCAAGATTCGTCAACCAGACGCCTACCGGAGCAGATGACTTGAAGATACGTCGGCTTGAAGTACGTTGTTGAGGGACTTGTGTCGGTTCGAAATTGCCCAAACTGTCACGCTGTGATGCCGTCAGCCGATGTTGCCATGAAGCGAATAGTATTCATATGTATAGAGAACTCTAACCGCAGTCAGATGGCGGAGGCCTTCGCGCGGATGCTCGGTGGCCGG
>JANWVS010000007.1 GCA_025056835.1 Gemmataceae bacterium
GAATTCTCCCGGCAAGAAGGTGAAGAAGGCGATGATCAGGCCGCAGAGCGTGCCGCCGGCGATGTAGCCGCTCGAGAGCAGCACGCCCGGGCTGGTTTCGGTCTCCACCTCCGTCGCCGCGGTGCCGCGCAAACGGTCGGTCAACCAGCGTAACAGCCCGCCGGCGAAGATCGGCGTACTCGCTCCCAGCGGGATGTACATGCCGACGGCGAAGGGCAGCGACCGTACCCCCGCCAGCTCCATGGTCAGCGCGATCAGGATGCCGATGATGAACAAGCTCCATTCCAGCGTGCCGCCGAGGATGCCGCGGATGATCGACTCAAAGAGCTGCGGCTGCGGCGCCGTGAAACCCTTGGGAGCGTCGGCGCCGTTGTCCATCTTCTTGGATTGCTGGGCGATGGGAGTGTCGGTTTTGTACTTGATGCGGCCGTGGTCATCAACGAGGTAACGCCCCGGTTTGACGTCAGGGTATTTCTTGGTTTCCTCACTGCGCACGTGAACGACGTAGTACCAATTCGCGTCTTTGTCGTCGTAAGGCCGGCCGACTTTTTGCCGCGCCGCGCCCGGCGGGATCGTCAAGGTCCGTTCCGGCAGGTTCTTGGCGGTGTAGTGGGTGCCGGCAGCGTCCAAGAGCAGCATGGTGCCGCCGATCACCAGGGCCGACGTCAGCGAGCCGACCAGAATGGCCCATTGCTGCTTGCGCGGCGTGGCCCCGACCAGGAAGCCGGTCTTGAGGTCTTGCGACGTGGTGCCGCCGTTGGACGAGGCAACGCACACCACCGCGGCGATCGACAGGACCGTCAGCGTCACGGAGGCATCGTCTTCCGTGATTCGGAATCCTAAGACATAAAAGATCGCGCAGGTCAACAACAAGGTCGCGATCGTCATTCCCGAGATGGGGTTGGACGACGAGCCGACTTCGCCCGTCAGACGCGACGACACGGTGACAAACAAGAAGCCGAACAGCAAGACCATCACGGCGCCGAGGATCCCCGCCAGGCTCAAGCCGAGGCCCATCGCGGGAATCGCCGCCAGCAAGGCAACCAGTCCAAGGCTGCCGAAGACGACGACGCCCATCGACAGGTCCTGCTCGGTGCGGGCCGTTCCCCGGCTGCCTTGCCCGGAGCGCAGGTCGCGCAGGCCAGCGACGATGGAGCCAAGGATCAACGGCAAGGCCCGGCACATGCTGATGATACCGCCGGCGGCGACCGCCCCGGCGCCGATGTAGCGCAGGTAGGCCCCCTTGATCTGACCCGGTTCCATGTCGCGGATCAGCACCGATTTTTCCGGCGACACCGGCGCGGTCGCACCTTCGCCGAAGCCGGCGATCAACGGTCCCAACACGAAATACGACAAAACCGCCCCCCCCATCATCAGCGAAGCAATCCGCGGACCAATCAGGTAGCCGACGCCCAGAAGTTCCGGCGCTAGCTCGCCGCTCAGCTCCGCCCCTTTCAACCCGGTCCGTGTGCCGTCGCTGGAGGTGCTGTAAAGGCGTTCGCTCGGCTCGGCAGGCCAAAGCTTGCTCGCCGCCGTGAGAAATTTGTGGATCAGGGCGATGCCAAAGCCCAGAAAGACCATCAGGGCCGTCGCTCCGCCTTTCTCGCCGACGACCAGCACTTCGGCGCAAGCAGTCCCCTCGGGATATTTGAGTTCACCGTGTTGCTTGACGATGAACGCCCGCCGCAGGGGGATCATCATCAGAATGCCGAGCAGGCCGCCGAGCACGGCCACTGTCATCACCCGCACAAGGTCCATCTCCCAGCCCAGCAACAGCAGCGCCGGCATCGTCACGCCCACGCCGAAAGCGATCGACTCGCCCGCCGACCCGGTCGTTTGCACAATGTTGTTTTCCAGAATCGTCGCTCGACGAAAGCCAAAAGCCCACGAGAAGAGGCGGAACAAGGTGATCGACAACACCGCGATCGGCACCGACGCCGATACCGTCATCCCCACCTTCAGCACCAGGTACAGCGACGACGCTCCAAAGATGATGCCGAGCACGGCGCCGACCACGACCGCCGGCCAAGTGAATTCGGGAATCTGTTGCTCGTCGGAAACATAGGGTTGGTGCGGCGGCGTTGAAGTCGGCGACGACATGAGTGCGGCTCCGGACCCACGATGCTCACGGCAATGAACATAGCTTCGGCCCGACGCCGCGGCCCGGCAAGGTCCAGGGTGAAAAAAGCCGGGGCACGTCCGATCCGGTCAGGCATAGAACAGTCACCATGCCGACGCACGCGCCAATCCTCGGAGTCGTGGGCGGTATCGGGTCCGGCAAGAGCACCGTCGCCGCCGAGATCGCCAAGCACGGCGGTTGCGTCATTGCCGGCGACGCCTTGGGCCATGAGGTGTTGCGCCGTCCGGAGGTCATCGCTCAGATTGCCGCCCGCTTTGGCCGCGAGGTGCTCGCTCCCGATGGTTCGGTCGATCGTCGGCGGCTGGGCGCGATAGTGTTCGCCGATGGCCAGCAACTGCGCTCGTTACAAGCCATCGTCTTTCCCTATATTGGCCTACGGATCCGCGAGGAAATCGCCGCGGCGCGGCAGCGGCCCGACACTCGGTTGATCGTGCTGGATGCAGCGGTCATGCTGGAGGCGGGGTGGAGCGATGTTTGCGACAAAGTCATTTTCGTCGATGCCCCCCCCGCGACGCGGTTGGCCCGCGTGCGCCACCAGCGCGGCTGGACGGAAGCCGAATGGCAGGCGCGCGAAGCTCAGCAGCTGCCGCTCGACGAGAAACGCCGCCAAGCCGACGCGGTGATCGACAACGGACCAGGCGCGGACTTGCCTGGTCAGGTGCGGCGCTTGTTGGAGCGTTGGCAGCTCGGCTAACGCGCCGCCGTGAGGGATGGAATCCCGTGCATCACTCGGTCCGATTACGCACGGAACAGACGTTTCACGACCTCCAGGCCCGACAGCGCGCCGAAACCCTCGTCGGCCAATCGCTGGTTTTTGCCGACGACGTTTACCTGGACCACGAAACCTGGATTCGCCCGGCCGTGGCGCGATTGGGCGACGTTCGCGGCCGGCGGGTGCTCGACCTCGGCTGCGGCCACGGCATGGCGGCGGTGGTGCTCGCCCGGCGCGGCGCCCAGGTCACCGGTCTGGACCTGTCGGCCGGCTACCTCGCCGAAGCTCAGCGGCGGGCCGTGGCCAACGGTGTGGCCGTCTCCTGGCTCGTTGCCGACGCCCAGCGACTTCCCTTTGCCGACGCCGCTTTCGACGCAATCTGGGGCAATGCGGTGCTCCACCATCTCGACCTCGACCGCGCCGGCGCCGAATTGCGGCGGGTGCTGCGTCCCGACGGGATCGGGGTCTTTTGCGAGCCATGGGGCGAAAACCCATTGCTGGCCTGGGCGCGGCGCCGACTCCCGTATCCCGGGAAAAGTCGGACCGCCGACGAAGCCCCGCTTGACGGCCGCGGCCTGGACCAATTGCGCCGCCATTTTGCCAGCCTGGTCGTCGAGGGACATCAATTGCTGGCGAGGGTCGGGCGCCTCATCGGCCCGCAGCCTTGGTTGACGCGCATCGACGCCCGCCTGTTGCGCCACGCGCCGGGGCTGTGGCGCTGGTGCCGGTATGTCGTCATCGAGCTGCGCCGCGGCCAAAGGCCGTCGGCATGTCCTCGCCGTGCAGGGTGACGGGAGCAGGTCGACATGATTACCAAAATCACGGGAATCATCAACCGCGTGCTCGACGACGAGGTCCGCCTCCAGGTGGGGGCACTGGAGTACCAGGTGCTCGTGCCGGACTTCGTCCGCCGTTGCCTCCAATTGAAAACAGGGAACGAAACGACGTTGCACACGACCCAGTACCTGGAAGGCAATCCCATGCAAGGCAGGGTCGTACCGCGCATGATTGGTTTCACGACGGAAGCCGAGCTGGAGTTTTTCGAGCTGTTTTGCACCGTGGACAAGGTCGGCGTCCGCAAGGCCCTCAAGGCGTTGGTCCGACCGGTCCCAGAGATTGCCGACGCCATCCAGCGCCAGGACAACAAGTGGTTGACGACGCTTCCCGGGATTGGTCCAGCTACCGCGGAGCAAGTCGTCGCCACGCTGCGGCGCAAGGTGGCGAAATTCGCACTCATGAAAAGCCATCCGCTGGTAAGCGATACCTCGGGGCCGCCGCGCGCGCCGGCCGATGGTGCTCTCGTTGAAGACGCCTACCAGGCTCTCCTGTCGGTGGGTCACGGCCCCGCCGAGGCCCGGGAACGCCTCGACAAAGTGCTCGCCGCGGGCAAGCAGTTCACGACCGTGGAAGAAATCTTGTTGGCGATCTATCAGCAGCGTTAGCAGAGGATGGTCATGGTCCGGCAAGTGATGGTCCCAGCGACCGCCGAAGACAACGACGACAAGCGCCGCGATGCCGCGCTGCGGCCGCGCTTCTTGCGCGAAGTCATCGGCCAGAAGGCGGTGGTCAAGCGCCTGGAGATTGTGGTCAACGCTTGCAAGAAAAACCAGGAACCGCTGTCGCACATTCTCTTCGACGGCCCGCCTGGCTTGGGCAAGACCACCTTTGCCACGGTGCTTCCCAACGAATTGGGTACGACCATCCAAATGACCAGCGGCCCGGCGCTAAGCAAACCGGCCGACGTTTTGCCGTTTCTCACCAACGCGACCGAAGGCTCGATCCTTTTCATCGACGAGATTCATCGTCTGCCGCGGTGGGTGGAAGAATTCCTCTACAGCGCCATGGAAGATTTTCGAGTCGACATTGTGTTGGGCGAGGGCATCAACGCCCGGACGATTTCCATGCCCCTGAAGCGCTTCACGCTCATCGGCGCGACCACGCGGAGCGGAATGCTCACCGGTCCGATGCGCGACCGGTTTAAGATGCACGAACACCTCGATTTTTACTCGGTCGATGAGCTGGCGGAAATCGTCAGCGTCAACGCCCGCAAACTGCAAACGCCGATCACGCCCGAGGCCGCCGTGGAAATCGCTCGCCGCAGTCGAGGCACGCCTCGCGTGGCCAACAGCCGATTGTGGTGGACGCGCAGCTACGCCATTAGCGAAGCCAACGGTTCGATCACGCTGCCGATCGTTCAGGCCGCGCTCCAGATGTCGGAAGTGGATTCCGCGGGGCTTGACAAACAGGATCGGCGCTATCTCGAAACGCTCGTCAAGGTCTTCGATGGCGGACCGACGGGAGTCGAGGCTTTGGCGGCGACTTTGAACCTGGCCGTCGATACGCTGAGCGACGAAGTCGAGCCGTACCTGCTCCGCGAGCAGTTTATCGTCCGCTCGCCGCGCGGCCGCTTGGCAACCGCGCGAGCCTACCAGCACCTGGGGCTTCACCCGCCAACCGCCAGCGGCGACGGGCCGCGACTGCTGTTTGAGTGATTTGCCTCCGCCGCGATCGATGGCCTTGCGGCGTCATCGTTGCGGCAGCGCGATGTTCGTAGGCGGTGAGCACAATTCGGGTGGCCGCGGCGTGGCCTCCGTGCCGCCATGCCGCCGAGCGCCGTCAGGCCGCACGCTCGTCGACAAAGCGCAGCCGCGATCCGGCGACGTAATCGGCGTTTAGCTCGATGCTGAGCCATTTTCGACCGAGACGCTCCGCTTCTTGACCGGTGACGTTGCTGCCGGCGAACGGATCGAGCACCGTTTGGCCGGGTTCGGTCAGAAACCGGATGAAGAAGTTGGGCAGCTCGGGCGGAAAACGGGCGGGATGGATCGGCAATCCGGCGGCGCGGCACTTGAACAAGTAAGGGTCGTAGGACCGCGAATTGGGCACCGTCAGAATGTTGGGGGGAATAGCGCCGCCGTTGTCTTTGCGAAAGTGCGGACCAATCTCGTGCTGCGATGGCCGCAGCGCCGGCTCGTAGCCGTTCTGAAGCAGCCGCCGCATCGACTTGCTGTAGGGAATAAGAACGCGGCGATTGTCAGCTTGCGGCTCCGTTGTTTTCGAAAGCCACCAGATCTGCGTAACGGCTTCCTTGACGCGCGTGCGGCGGATCGTCACCCACTCCGCCGGTGTCGGCAGACGCGACGGATTGTACCAATAAAAGTCCTGGGCCAAGTGAAAGATCGTACCGAGTTTGAGCAACAACTCATACGTGAACAGCGATCGCGTGCCGCTGCCGGGGTTCCACGCCCCGCCCAGCTCCATGACGAAACTGCCATCGCGCCGAAGCACGCGATGGATCTGCTCGGCGATCGGCCAGAACCAGGCGATGTATTCGCTCGGGGGGAGGTGGCCGTAGGCTTTCTGGCGGCGAAGGGCGACCGGCGGCGACGTGAAGACCACGGCGATCGACTCGTCCGGCAGTGTTCGCAGGACGTCGAGCGCGTCGCCGTGGAACGCCCGTCCCAGGCGCGTGGTGTATGCCGGCAGCACCCGTGCTTTGGCCACCTTCACTCCTCGATCTTTCGCCGCGAGCCGGGGAATATAGCAGGCGCCAAGGGCTTGCCAAGGCGAAAATACGGCGGCAACGCGTCTCGCCAGGGCGGTTCGCTTGTGGCGCGCGTCGTTGTGCTTCGAGCAAGCCGGGCCGGTTTACCAGCGGCGCAAAGGGGGCTTGCGGCAAAGGGGGCTTGCGGCCAAAGCAGCCAGCCATGGACCCAGACGAAGCTTGTCAAATGTGCCGCTGCGAGCGCCAGCGGTCCGGGCCAAACGCGACGGCTAGCCAAGCAAAACAGTCGCAGATGCCGTTTGTTGAGGGACGCAGATGTCGTTTGCTGACGGAAGCCGCGTTGAGATAGGGAAGCTGCGTAAAGATTCGCGGCGCCGGTTGTTCAAGTTGGCCTCCCAACCAGCTTCACGGATGACGCTGACTTGCGGACCACAACCATGGCTGTCGATCTTCCTCTATCCTTTCGAAGCGATTCAGTTTTTGCAGTTCGATCATGTTCGTCAGAATTACCAGTGTGAAATCGGTCCTTGAGGTACGGCCAGCTCGGGGAGCGGTTGGTGATGCCAACGCGGCGGCGGGCCTTGGGCACGAAGTTGATCCACGATGGCATCGAAGTCGGCGGCGGAAGCGATCATCACGAGTCGTTGCTGGATTTCCTTGCCCGGTTTGAGGACACGGCAGTGCCAGCTGGCTGACTTGCGAAACGTCAGGCAGGCGTGGCGCTCGCCGCGCTGTTGCAGCAGCAGATGAAAATGGCGGGCCATGAAAGTCAGCCGGGCGTCGTAATCCAGGCCCGGTCCGGGGTCGCCAGTCGCTTCCCACCGGCACAATTGCCGGAAGATCCACGGGTTGAGCAGGGCGCCGCGGCCGATCGAAATGCCGGCGCAGCCGGTGGCCTCAAACATCTGTTGCGCCTCAGCGACGGTGCGGACATCGCCGTTGCCGATGACGGGGATGCGGTGCACGGCTTCGACGACTGCTCGAATGCCGGCGTGGTTCACCTTGCCGGAAAAACCCTGTTCGCGCGTCCGCCCGTGGACGATCACCGCAGCGACGCCGGCCTGTTCGAATTCGCGGGCGCATTGGGGCGCGGTGTGGTTGGCGTCATCCCAGCCCAGGCGCATTTTGACCGTCACGGGAAGGCGGACGGCTTCGACGACGGCGCGCACAAGCTTGGCCGCCGCCCCCGCGTTGCACAACAGCGCCGAGCCGGCTCCTTGGCGAACCACCTTGTGCACCGGACAGCCCATGTTAATGTCGATGGCGCTGGCCCCGTACTCTTCAAGCCACTGGGCCGCGGCAGCCATCTCCTGCGGATCGGCGCCGAAAATCTGCACCGCCAACGGCTGGTCGCCGGGACAGGTGTCGATGTATTCCTTGGTCTTCTTGCTGTTGCTGAGCAAGGCGCGGGCGTTGACCAACTCGGTCGTCGCCAAGCCAAGACCGCCCAGTTCGCGCACCGCGAGGCGAAAGGCCATGTTGGTGTATCCGGCCAGCGGCGCCAGCAGATAGCGCGACTCCAGGCGCAAGGAACCGAAATGGAGTTGCCTTACGGTCACGTCGAATAGATCCACTTTCCCAGCCACAGCGCGGGGGCCAACAGCGCGATGAGGACCAAACCGACCCATCCTGCCAGACCCGTAGCCAGAACAGCGTCGAACAGCACCAGGCCGAGCACCGCGCGTTTCACCGCTGGCTGCACCAGTTGCGGCAGGGGCCGGGCGATCGCCGGCAGCACCGCCGACGCTACGTAAACCGTGAACAGCACCAGCAGATATGGGAACCCGACCGCCGGAGCGACCTTGGCCGACACGTATTTCGCCAAGGCCGGCACCGCCAGCCCCAAGGCCACGCCCAAGAGCATGACCCCGCTCGCCATGGCCAGAACGTTTTGGTTGCTCCCTCGTGCCTCGGTGCGGGCGAACCACGTCACGCCGGTAATGTACGTGCCGACGGCCAGCGCCAGCAACCAACTCCACGCCGGCAACGGCATGCCCGCGACGCACAAGCCGAGCAGGATGTTGAGAAACCGACACGTTCCCATGGCCGCCGGTCCCAGTGCGGTCGTCTTGAGCAGGCCATCGTACAAGAAAATGGCTGCGACAAGCAAGCCGGCGATGGTCAGCGCCCGCCAACGCTCAGCCTCGCTGACTATGTCCGCCAGTGCCGCCAGGACAACCCCCAGCGCCATCAGCACGGCACCCAGACTGGCCGCCGACCGTTTGCTGACCCGCCCGGAAGGCAACGGCCGAAAGGGGCGTTCACGCAGGTCTTGCTCGTAATCGAAAAAATCGTTCCATACCATGCCGGAGCAATACAAGGCCACCGACGCGGCGAGCAGGCAGAGAAACGTCGCCACCTGGGCCGGCAGGGCGTCGAGCGCCAGGGCGCCAACGCCGATGTCCGCCATGGCCGTGAAGGCGTTGGGCAATCGTACCAGCTGGGCGTAGGCAAGCAAGCGCTTCATGCTGAACTCAGATTGTACCAAGGCAACCGCTGGCCGGGCGTCACTCGGCGAGCCTGCCCATGGCGGAGGCTCGGCCTCGCCAGTCCTTGTGCCGGCTAGAGGGTTGCGAGGATGCTTTGCACGCGCTCGAGCGCCGTGCGTGCCGCTGCGTCGGGATTGTCGATATACGGATACAGCTCGATCGTGATCCAGCCGTTGTAATGGATTGCGCGAATCGCCCGCAGGGTCGCGGCGAAGTCGATCGCTCCTTCGCCCGGCACCAAGTGGGCGTGCACCCGCGTGGCGGCGATGTCTTCCAGGTGGAAGTGGCGAATGTAGCGGGCCACGCGCGGGATTGTCGTCGCGGGGTCGTCGTGGACGCAATACGCATGGCCAATGTCGAAATTCAGACCCACCGCCGGCGATGGCACATGCTGCACAAACTCCAAGAACTGGTCCGCCGTCTCGATCAGCAGGCCCGGTTCCGGCTCGACCAGGAGGAGGACGCCTTCCTTCTCCGCGTGTTCGGCGACCGGCTTAATCATCTCAACGAACAAGCGCAGGGCCGCTTGCCACGACTGCCCCGGCTCAACGGGACCTCCCGGTTCGGTGGTAATGCACGGCGCGCCGAGTTCCTTGGCCAACGTCAAGGCCCGCTTGGTGTGCTCGATGCGAATCTGGCGATAGTGGCGGTCCGGCTCGATCCATGAGGGGTGCCAGTATTTTTGCCGGGGATCATTGACAGCGTGCATCATGAAGGCGTTGACGTTGGAAATGGCCAGACCGTTGTCGGCCAAGGCCCGACGCAGCGCCGCTTTTTGCTCGGCCAGCAGGTACGCCGGCCAAGCGTGGGGCACGTCCGCCATGATTTCGACGCCGGCGTAGCCGATCCGGGCCAACCGACCGACGGCGTCGGCAAACGAGTAATTCAGATACGCATTGGTGCTGAAGGCTAGTTTCATGCGGATGTTGTATGACTTCGTCGCTGCCGTCAGCGAAGCTCGATCTGCGTGCGGGTACTGCTGCTGAAGGTGACGCGCTGCGGGCCGGTCAGCGTTTCGATGGTGAGGTCGCCGCGGAGGTTCTGCCAACGTTGCACCCTGCTCATGCGGCCCTTGGCGGCGTCGAAGGAAGCCTCCACTTTACCTTCGTCGGCGGCTACCTGCCCCTTGAGCACGCGGAACACGTCGTTTTCCAAGGCGTAACGCGGTGCCTTGTAAACGGTCTTGACGACTCCGGTAATGAGGCAAACGCCCTCGCGGCACGTGCCGCGCGAGAATTCCGTGTCGTGCTCGAAGGTGCCGAAGATGCTCATCGTGTCCTGGCTCAGGTGCCGCCATCGCGCCGCGCCCGCAGGGTCGGGCAATGGCCCCAGCGCGGTCTGCCACAGCGCCTGCATCGTTTCGGCCGGTTTCAGGGCGTTCAAGATTTTCCAGCGCTGCGGACTATCGCCGGCGAGTTTCCGGAGCACGGCGTCGTGACCTTGCAATTGCTTGATTCGTCCGGCGGCATCCACGCGCAGGGTGTACTCGGCTCCGGACCAGAGTGCGTCGTCTTTGGCGGGGAGTGCGGCTTTCCCATCGCCGCTGGTGGTTTTCGTTGCCAGCGACACCACGGTTATCACCAAGGTCGCGGCTTCGTTGTCGCTTGCCTTGACGTGCCAGCGGCTCCGCAGGTCGAGCACGGTCTTCTGGTCGAAGGGTTTCATCTTCGTTTCGAGGGCCGTGGTTTGCTCGACGCAATAGGCGACCTCGAAGCTGTCGCCGGCGACAAAGCGCCAGGCCAGCGCCTCTTGGGCCGACACAGCAGGTGCCGAACCGCAGCAAAAGAGCGGCACAATCGCCCAGCGCCACGACGACATGACGGAATCCCTCCCGTTGGTCTGCGGAGCCATCGCGGCTACCGCCGTCACAGAATCTCGCGGATCGGCCGGCCGCCGTGCGAAATCGGAATGGGCCGGCCGCTGCGTTCTTCGATCATCATGTCCGGATCGATGCCGAGACACTCGTAAATCGTGGCGACGACGTCGGCAGGGCTGATGGGCCGGTCCTTCACGTAGGCCGCTTGGGCGTCCGACTCGCCGACCACCGTTCCGCCGCGGATGCCTCCGCCGGCGAACCACATGCCGTAGCAATAGGTCCAATGGTCGCGACCGGCGTTGCCGTTGATGCGCGGCGTGCGGCCCATTTCGCTCATGACCACGACCAAAGTCTCGTCGAGCAAACCGCGGTCGTGCAGGTCGGTGAGGAGGGCGGTGTAGGTCTGGTCGAATTCGGGCAGGTTGACATTGCGGAGGATTTCACAGTTCTTGGTATGGGTATCCCAGGCATCGTAGTTGATCGGCACGCGGTCCCAGAAGAGGTCCCAGGTTACGTTGACAAAGCGGACGCCTCGTTCCACCAGTCGCCGGGCGATGAGCGAGCAATTGCCGAAGAGGGTCCGGCCGTAACGGTCGCGAAGACGCGGATCTTCCTTGTCGATCTCGAAAGCGCTGCGGATTTCGCTGGAAGTCAGGAGATTGAAGGCCCGGCGCTGGGTGCGGTTGAAATTGTCGACCGTGGGCTGTGCGTCGGCCCGACGGAGGTGGTCTTCCAGTTGTTGGGTCAGCGTGCGGCGTTGGTTGAGGCGGTCGATGGTCAGGCCGGGGGCGAGAATGCTCTCGGGCAGGCGGGGTTCGCCAAGCACCGTGGCGGGATTGCCGGGACCGCCGCGAGGGTCGTCGGGAGCTTTATAGGGCGAAACTTCGGTAAACAGCGGATCGTAGCGCTTGCCGATGGAACCGCCGTAGGGACCGGCCCGGCGGATCGCTTGTCCCCAGCCGAGGTAACAGGGCATGTACACGTAATCGGGCAATTCCGACTCGCGCGCCGCACGGGTGCGATGATCGGTGGAGTTCACACGGAGGTATTCGCAGACCGACCCCATGCTCGGCGGGAACGTGTCTCGCGTAATCGTGTTGTCGGGGGTCAAGATTTCCGAACCGGTGTAGCTCGGCAGGGTGTTATGGCAGCCGGCGCGATGGTTCAGTGAGCGTACCAGGGCCATCTTGTGAAGCCAGCGGCTGGTGCGCGGCAAATGCTCACAGATCTGGATTCCGGGGACGTTCGTGCTGATCGGTCGAAATTCGCCGGCGATGTCGCGGGGGGCGTTGGGTTTCAGGTCGATCATGTCTTGCGTGGCGGCGCCGCCGAGAAGATAGAGCAGGATCACGCTCTTGGCCCGGCCTGGGCGCTGCCGGCGGCGGACTTCGTCGCCCTCGAGCAGTTGCGGTAAGCCAAAAGCGCCAAGCGCACTGAGCGCTCCGACCTTGAGCGTCTCGCGGCGCGTCAGGCCGTCGCACGTCCGGCGCGGCGAACCGAGAACCGTCAGCATGGTATGTCCCCCCCTTTGTCGTTGGTTGATGTGCTTATCATAACCAACGGGCAGCGGGTTGCAAGACAAATTGCAAGCCGAAGTTGAGGTTCGCGACCGCGCGACACCGGCGAGTTGAGCTAGCAAACCATGCCGCCGGCCGGGGCCAAATCGAGCACGTCGCCAGTCGGGAGATGGGGGCATTGTGGCTCTAAATCTGCGTCCCAATCGGCAGCGGCCAGCCTTACCCTCCGTGCATGCCGATGAAACGCGACCAGCGTGGGGTGTCATCGACAGGTTCGTCGCGGTCGCGTAACAGCAACCAAAAGGCCCCGAGTCCGACGGTGACCGCTGCCCCGATCCAGTACCAGTCCCAGGTCATTGCCAGGTCCTCCACAACAGGTCGTGGGCGAGCCGCTATCCTTATGCCGGAATGCGTTCGCCACAATGCTCCAGCAACGGCAACAACTCGCTTAGATCGCCATCGATGACAAAATCGGCACTGGCACGAACGGCCGAGGATTTGGGTCGAAAGGCGATCGAAGTACCGGCTGCTCGAAGCAGGCAGATGTCATTTTCGCCGTCGCCAACCGCCAGCACTCGATCGCTGTCGAGGCCCCAATACGTCTGCAAATGGCGAAGCACGTTCTGCTTGCAATAACTGTGGCGAAAACAGCCTTGATCGTGGACCATCGCCGGGGAGAGGATGAGAGATCCTGTTGCCCGGCCGTTGCGAAACGGCATTCGATGGGCGATGCTGAAGTCGGCGAACACCCGCCGGCGGACGACTTCGGTCGTGATCCGGAAACCATCGGACACAATGCCGACACGATAGCCTGCTTTGCGCAGCCCGATGACCGTCTCGACGGCGCCGGGCATAAGTGGCACGGCCTGGGCCGCGTCCTCGAAGGCGCTTTTGGGAACACCCGCGAACAAGGCAGCAATGCGACGGCTCCGGTCCTCGGCGCTGAGGTTGGGATTGTCGAGATACTCTTCCAGCTCGCGCATCCTGTTGACGCGCCGCGCGAGGTTGACGATGAAGCGGCCGTTGAGCAGGGTGCCGTCCATGTCCAACAGCGCCAACCGTCGGGGAGGCGGGACGTTGCGAAGGATGAACTTCAGGTCGTCTTGCTGTTGGCGCTCATCTTCTTCCACTTGATGGACGTGCGCCATGGTGAGCCGGCCATAACACGACGCCCGGTGCAACAGCGTGCGTACCACCTGCATGGCCATGTCACCGAGGGCTTCCAAGGGTCGACTCTCGTGGTCCACGAAACCGATGTCAACTTCTGCCATGGGAGCGCCGGTTGCCGCCACGTCGAGCAAAAGGCCGATGTCCACGCCATAATCGTTCTCGAATTTCAAGCGCCGCAAGAGCGAACGCCGGGCAGCGATGATACCGCCGAGCGGCTGCTCATAGTGAGCCAACTCCGGAAAGAAGGCCCGCAGCAGCGGCTTGGCGGTCAGCATCGTGACACGTCCGGCACGACGTGCGAACCTGGCCTTGACGAAATCCGCTTGGCCGCTTAACAGCGGCTCCGTTAGCCGTGCCACTAAATCTTGGGCCAGACCGGTCAAGTCGCCGTCAAGAAATACAAGAAACTCGTTACGGGCCGCGAAGACACCGTCGGCCATGGAGGCGCCTTTACCCAACAGTGAGCTCGTGAGCACACGGGCCCCGGCTTCTCGGGCAAGCTCAGGCGTACCGTCGATCGAACCGTCGTCGACAACGATGACTTCATCGACGCCGCGGCCGGCTCGGGCAAACCTCACCACGTTGCCGACCGTTGCCGCTTCATTCAGTGTTGGCACAATGACTGAAATCATGGGTAGTCTCCCGGGCAAGCTGTCGTCGTTCACGCCAACCGAAGTGCAGGCCCACGGCCGCCCCGATCACCGTCAGCGCGCCGGCGCCAACCAGGGCGCCGTCCAATCCCTGGGCAAAATCACCGATTATCATGCCAGCGCACACGCCAACCAAACTACCGCCGAAGATTCCGACAAATGCCCCACAAACGGCGCCGGCCAAACAAGTACGCAAAACGTGTCGCATCATGACGGACCATCACGCCAAGCGGCGACGGCCTAGCCGCACTAAGCAACCAAGCCGCGCCCAGCCGCTTCGAGCAGACCAACCGCTCGATGCCGTTGACCTGCTGTCGCGCAAGTGAGAGAAGCAATGATCGCGCCAAAAGTCGTGGGCTACAAAAAGACGTGTCGCAACTCACGATTTATTCAACAGATAGGACGGTGACGTCCCGACGGCACCGCCACGGGAAGGCAAAAGGTTCGTGGACTGCAAGCGGCCGCTCTCCAGCCGGTCGGTCAAGTTTTGACCGACACCGCCGGTTCCGTGCCTTCCTCGGGTTCTTCCGCAAGCACTTTGTCGACCGCCAGACCGAATTGCTTCAATTTTTGCCGCAAGGTGCCGCGGCTGATGCCGAGCAGCTCCGCTGCCCGCGTTTGATGGTGTTCGGTGTGCCGCAAAACCAACGGCAGCAAAGCGCGTTCGACCGTCTCAATGGCCTTTTGATACAGGCCGGCTGGATGGGTTTGGAGAAGGTCTTGCAACCAGCCTGCCAGGTTTGCCTCGGCATCGGGCTTGCGAGGCGGCGTCTTGGACTGAAGCGCCGCCGGCAAGAACTCCGGCAACAAAATATGTCCGACGGCCTTGAACATCGCCTCACGAATGACGCTTTGCAATTCGCGGACATTCCCGGGCCAGGCATATTCCTGCAATAACGCCAGCGTGGCGGGAGCGATGCCGCGCAGGTCCATTCCCAACTCGCGATTGAACCGGAAAAGGAAGTGATGGGCCAACTCTGCAATGTCGCTGCGCCGTTCCCGCAGCGGCGGCAAAGTCACGGTGACTCCCTTGAGACGATAATACAAGTCGCCGCGAAACTTTCCCTCCGCCACGCGTTGCTCGAGATTCTGGTTGGTAGCCGCGAGGATCCGAACGTCCGTCTTGAGGGTTTGCGTTCCACCCAAGCGCTGAAACTCTTGCTCTTGCAAGACGCGCAGCATTTTGGCCTGAAGGGACGGTGCCATGTCGCCGATCTCATCTAACAGCAAAGTTCCTTGGTGGCATTGCTCAAACTTGCCGATGCGCCGCCGCGTCGCCCCCGTGAAGGCCCCTTGTTCGTGTCCGAAGAGCTCGCTCTCCAGCATCGTTTCCGGAATAGCCGCGCAGTTGATCGCCAGAAACGGCTTGTCAGCCCGGCGGCTGTGGTGGTAGATTGCTCGCGCCACCAATTCCTTGCCCGTGCCACTCTCGCCCAAGATCAATACGGTGACGTCCTGCGGGGCAATACGGCCGATGGCCTTGCACATCTCTTGCATCACCTCGCTGCGGCCGACGATTCGATCTCCCACTTCTTCCGGCGACAGCAAAGCTGGTACGTGCATCAAGCGGGCCGCGTCGAACGCCCGACCTAGTATCTGCGTTAAACGCTCCAACTCGAGAGGCTTGCTCAGGTAGTCGAACGCGCCGTGCTTCATCGCCTCGATGGCCGTTTCCGTCGTGCCGTGGGCCGTGATGAAGACGATTGGCCGTTTCGGGTCGAGTTCGCGTAATTCGCGCAAGAGGTCAAGGCCGGAGCGATCAGGAAGCTGCAAATCGAGGACGATCACTTCGGGGTGATGTTCGTCCACGGCTCGGCGCCCCTCCGACGCCGTCGCCGCGGTGACTACCTTGACCGCTTGGTCCTCGAACACGTAACGGAACGAATAACGAACACTTTCTTCGTCATCGATGACCAGTAACGTCGGCATGGCCGGCCTCCTTGGTTCGGGGCAGGCTGAAGGTG
>JANWVS010000080.1 GCA_025056835.1 Gemmataceae bacterium
ATCTGCTATGGTTTACCGGACCTCCAACTGCTTCCGCAGGCGGCCGCGCTGCGCTGGATCCAGCTCGCCTCGGCGGGCGTGCCGGCGTCGCTTTGCCCCATCGCGCTGGAGCAAAACATTCGCGTGACCAATCTCGCCGGCCTGTACGGGCCGACGATTGCCGAGCACGCGATCGCCTTGTTGCTGATAGTCAATCGCAACCTTCATTTGGCTCAACGCAACCAAGCGAAGAGCCTTTGGGACCGATCGGTACACCACGGTATGCGCGATCTGCACGGCCAGACGATGGCGATTATCGGCCTGGGCAACATTGGCCAGAATGTCGCTCGGCTGGCGAAGGCGTTTGGCATGCGGGTCGTTGGCTGCCGGCGCACGCCACGGCCGACGCCCTACACCGATCGCGTCTATGCCGTCGCGCACCGCATACCGATGCTGGCGGAGGCGGAAGCCGTGGTCGTGGCGGCGCCTTTGACCAAGGAGACCGATGGTCTGCTGGCTGAAGCCGAGTTTGGGGCGATGCGTCCGGGGACGATCTTCGTGAACGTCTCGCGCGGCCAAATTGCGCGGGAAGAAGCACTCGTTCAAGCGCTGCGCAGCGGCCGACTGCGCGGGGCCGGCTTGGACGTCTTCGCTGTCGAACCGTTGCCGACGGACCACGTCCTATGGACGATGGACAACGTCGTGATCACTCCGCATTACAGCGGCGAGACGGTCAATAGCGGCAACCTGCCGGCCCAGCGGTTTGCCCGCAATCTGCGGAACTGGCAAAACGGCGGCGACCTGGAAGGGCAGGTAAATCTATCCCTCGGCTATTAAGGTCCAACGGGCAGCGTCGAGGGAGATGGCCGTCCCGCCGACATCGCGCCGCCATTGCCGGCAGCAGGCCTTTCCTTGCCCTTGACGGCTCAGCCCCGGCGCCGCTACGCTAACCCATCGTGGACTGCCTGATTATTGCAAGGCGGGACCACGTCCTGATCCAGGAAAGGTAGTTACATGGCCTGCACGTGTGTCGTCGGCCTGCAATGGGGCGACGAGGCCAAAGGTAAAATCGTCGATTTGCTGACCTCCGAACATCACGTCGTCGTTCGCTACAATGGGGGAGCTAACGCCGGCCACACGGTCGTTCGCAATGGCCGGACCTACAAACTTTCCTTGATCCCCACCGGCATCCTGGCACCGCACGTGACCGCTGTGATCGGCAATGGCCTGGTCGTCAATCCGGTGCGATTCCTCGAAGAAGTAGACCAACTTCGCGCGGCCGGCATTGCCATCGACGGCAGCAATTTACTGCTGAGCGACCATGCTCACGTCATCTTCCCGTACCACGTCGAGGAAGAGAAGTTGGGAGACGACGGCGCCGCGGTCGCCATCGGCACTACCGGCCGGGGCATCGGTCCCTGTTACCAGGACAAGGTAAGCCGAACCAATGGCATCCGTGTCGGCGAACTGCTTCACCCAGAGCACTTGCGGCAGCGGCTCCGGTCGGTGGTGGCGCGCAAAAACACCGTGTTTCGGGCCTTGCACGGCGCAGCCCAGACTTTCGATGCTGATCGGCTCTGCGATGAGTATTTGTCGTATGCGGAACGTCTTCGGCCGCACATCCAAGATACGACCGTTTTCCTCCATCAGGCGTTGCGGGCGGGTAAGAACCTGCTTTTCGAGGCAGCCCAGGGCAGCTTGCTCGACGTCGATCACGGCACCTATCCGTTCGTGACCAGCTCGAATAGTTCAGCTGCCGGCGTCTGGGCGGGAAGCGGCGTGCCGGCGCGGAACCTGACACGCATCGTCGGCGTGATCAAAGCCTACACCAGCCGGGTCGGCCGAGGACCATTCCCAACCGAATTGGACGACGGCCCACAAGGGATAGGAGAACGGATCCGAACGACGGGGCGCGAATATGGCACGGTCACCGGCCGACCGCGGCGTTGCGGTTGGCTGGACGTCGTTGCTGTGCGCCATGCGGCGCGGTTAGGTGGCGTCGACGAGTTGGCGGTCATGCTGCTGGACGTCTTGAGCGTCGTCGACGAAGTGCGCATTTGCACCGCTTATGAATTGGACGGCCGTCGCATTTACGATTTCCCAGGGGATGCGTTCGTGCTCGATCGCTGCCGGCCGATTTACGAGACCCTGCCAGGATGGAAGCAGCCGTTGGAGGCAGCGCGCAAACCCGGCGATTTGCCGGCGGCGGCACGGCGCTATCTGGACCGGATCACCGAACTAGTAGGCTTGCCGGTCTCGATCGTGTCGGTCGGGCCGGATCGAGAGCAGACCGTTTTTATGAATTAGCCGCGCGGATGTTGCGACGATGGCGGGTCCAACGTTACAACCGGAGACGCTAGAGCGCCTGGCGGCTGCTGGTCTGGATCCAAAGCGGTTGCCGCGGCACGTGGCGATCATCATGGACGGCAACGGTCGTTGGGCACGGCAGCGCGGCCGACCGCGCATCGAGGGACATCGCCGGGGCGTGACCAGTGTCCGCCGGACGATCGAGGAATGTTGCCGATTGGGCATTGAGCAACTGACCTTATACTGCCTGAGCACGGAGAATTGGAAACGGCCCAAGCGGGAACTCGACTTCCTGATGACGCTCCTGCACAAGTATTTGTGCGCCGAGCGCCGGGAGATCATGGAGCAGAACATCCGTTTTACCACCATCGGCCGCCGTGAGGGGCTACCTGCCCGTGTCTTGCGCGAAATGGACGAGAACGTCCGCCTCAGCCGCGACAATACCGGGATGACGCTATGCCTCGCCATCAACTATAGCGGCCGCGCCGAGTTGACCGACGCCATGCGGCGGTTGGCCCATGAGGTGGAGGCCGGCCGACTGACGCCGGCGGACATTGATGAAACAACCATTAGCGAAGCGCTCGACACGGCAGGTATGCCCGACCCGGACTTGCTCATCCGCACCGCTGGCGAGATGCGGGTCAGCAACTTCCTGTTGTGGCAGATTTCGTACGCCGAGTTGTGGGTCACCCCCAGGTGCTGGCCGGATTTTGACGAGGCGACGCTTCATGAAGCGCTGCGAGCATTCGCTCGGCGCGAACGGCGTTTCGGGGGCCTGACGTGAGTCGACGGCGCAGCCAGCCAAGTCGCCGGCTCGACGGATGGGACCGCACATGTTGTCGACGCGTATATGGGTCGGCGCTCTCCTGATCGCCATGGCGGTCGCCATGCTCGTGTTCGATCAACGGCTGGCCGAGTGGCACTACCCGATCCTGTTCGTGTTTCAGATGACGTGTGCCCTGGCGGGTTGCTGTGAATTGATCGGCTTGCTGGGCGCCGAGCGCGCTCCGCAGCACTGGCCGAGTTACCTCGGCGTAGCGATGCTGTGCGCCGCCAACTGGGCGGTACATTGCTTGGGGGAAAGCAGCCAGGCGTGGACCGGCATCCTGGGTTGTTTCACGGTCGTGCTGCTCGGCACGTTCTTCTGGGAGATGGCAACGTTTCACGGGCCGGGGAGGTCGATTGAGCGCTTGGGTACCACCTGGATGGTGGTCGCGTACCTGGGCTTGCTGCCGTGCTATTTCGCCCAGTTGCGGTGGCTTTATCCGAAAGGCGCTGAGCAGGGCACGCTGGCGGTGGCGCTGGCGATTTTCGTGCCCAAGGGGTGCGACATTGGTGCGTACTTCACGGGCCGTCTCTTGGGCCGGCACAAAATGACACCCGTACTCAGTCCGAAAAAAACCTGGGAAGGTGCGGCCGGCGGCTTGGTGCTGGCGGGGCTGACCGCCGTCGGCATCGACCGCCTGGGATCAGAACCGGTGCTCGGTGCACGTCTGCCCTATGAGCTTGGCTTTGGCCTGCTCGTGGGAGCGGCCGGGATGCTCGGCGATCTGGCAGAATCGCTGTTGAAGCGCGACTGCCAAAAGAAAGACGCGTCCGACGTCGTGCCCGGTTTCGGCGGTGTGCTCGATGTGGTCGATGCCGTCATCTTCGCAGCGCCGCTCGTGTATGGTTGCCTCTGGTTTGCTCGGCAATGAATAGCGAAACTTCAATCACCCTCACTCTCGACAACCGCGATGAGGCCGTCGCCCTCTTCGGCAGCCGCGACCAGTTCCTGCGCCTGCTGCGCGAGGCATTAGGGGTGCGGATTGTGGCTCGCGGCGACGTCGTCCACGTTGAAGGCAACGAGCAACAAGTCGACCAAGCCGATCGGGTTTTTCAACAACTCCGCCAGTTGCTCAAACAACAAGGAGTGTTGACCGGTGACAACGTCCGCACTGTGCTGGCCTTGGTCGCCCAAGGCGACGACCGAAACAGTCCGCAGAACCTCGCGGTGGCCAACGGCCGCGGCGTGGTGCGACCGCGCACCGATGGCCAAGCCCGCTATGTCCACGCGATGAAAGAGAACGACGTGATCTTCTGCATCGGTCCGGCCGGCACGGGCAAGACTTACCTGGCGGTCGGCATGGCGGTCAACCAGTTGCGCCAAGGGATTGCCAAGAAGATCGTACTCGTGCGGCCGGCGGTCGAGGCGGGCGAGCGGCTCGGTTTCCTTCCCGGCGACATCGCCGCCAAGGTCAACCCCTACTTGCGTCCCCTGTTCGACGGTTTGCACGATATGATGGAGGCCGAGCAAATCAAACGCTACATGGAAAACGACATCATCGAGATCGCCCCGCTGGCGTTCATGCGCGGCCGCACCCTCAACCATGCCGTCATCATACTCGATGAAGGGCAGAACACGACGGTGGCGCAAATGAAAATGTTCCTGACGCGCATGGGGCAGGGGTCGAAGATCATTGTCACCGGAGACGTGACCCAGGTCGATTTGCCGCGGCAGATGCGCAATGGCCTGGTCGATGCCATCCACCGCCTGAAGGACGTGGAACGTATTGCAACTGTTTACCTGACCGAAGCTGACATCGTTCGCCATCCGTTGGTCCAGAAAATCGTCATGGCCTACGAGGACGACAAGCCGCGCCGCAAGCGCGAGTAATGTCTGGCGGCGATGCCGGTGTCACACCGCGCCGCCGAATCGGTAACGACAAAGGCACGGAAGCCATGTTCAGCTCACCGAAAAAGCTCAACCGCTTAGGCCAATGGACCGGCCGCAAGCATTCCACACGCCGCGACGAACCGCTATTTCGCCGCCTGACGCGGCGGGACGTGATGACACGACTGGCGGTCGCTTGGGCAACGACTGCAGCGGTTACGCTCTTGGCAGTCGGGTGGGGGCCAGCCTTCCCCTACCGCGCTGGCAAGATCTATCCTCATGACATCAAGGCTCGCGTCGATTTTCAACTGGCTGGATCCAGCAACGCGGGGCCGGATGGCGATTCGATAACCGTCCGCGAAAAACATCATCGCGGCGCCATCCTCGTGCCGGCCGGTCAGCCGATTCAGGATCGTCACCTCGAATTGCTCCAGGCCGAACATGAGGCTTATCTAATCGGCCTGGGAGTCGATCATTACTGGACGCGCGGCACCGCGTTGTTTT
Source organism: Gemmataceae bacterium (assembly GCA_025056835.1). Taxonomy (GTDB): domain Bacteria; phylum Planctomycetota; class Planctomycetia; order Gemmatales; family Gemmataceae; genus JANWVS01. The sequence goes on from JANWVS010000080.1 coordinate 5,444, forward strand.
TGATCTTCAGCTTGTTGACGACGATGCTGGTCTTATACGTGGCGCGCTTTCAGCCGAGCCTGGCGCAGAACCTCGCGAAGATCGGGGGGGTGTGCTTGCTCATCTTGCTGACATTTGGCCTGTGCATCGCGGTCAACGTGGCCCCGTGGTACGCCGTGATTTTGCCGCTCACCTTGCTGGCCATGGTGTTGACCCTTGCCTACAATCCGCAATTCGCCCTCTTTTTGTCGCTGAGTCTGGCCCTCGGCTTGGCGGCCGTGCTTGGCACGAACCTCGAGCGCCTGCTCGAACAGGTGGGAGGCGCGGCTACGGCGATATTGTTGCTGCGGCATGTGCGCACCCGATCGCAACTCGTACAGGTGGGCGTGGTGGCGGGCACCGTCTACGGCGTCATGACGGTGGCCACGGGCGTGCTCACCAACCAGACCTGGAGCTTAATTGCCAGCGATGCCTTCCGCCACTTCCTCTGGGGCAGTCTTGCTGGCTTTCTTTTGACCGGCCTCTTGCCGCTGGTCGAATACTGCTTTGGCATCGTTACCGACATTAGCCTGCTCGAACTTGCCGACGGCTCGCACCCGCTGTTGCAAGAACTCGTGAAACGCGCCCCCGGCACCTACACGCACAGCATCACCGTGGCGACGCTCGCTGAGGCCGCCGCCGAAGCCATCGGCGCCAATCCGTTGCTCGTGCGCGTCGGTAGTTATTTCCACGACGTCGGCAAAATGCTTAAACCGCACTACTTTATCGAAAATCAAAACGGCGCCAACCGCCACGACCAACTTGAGCCGGCTTTGAGCACGCTCGTCATCATCAGCCACGTCAAGGACGGCTTGGCCTTGGCTCAGGAGTATCATCTCCCGACACCCGTAGCGGATTTCATCGCTCAGCATCACGGTACGACGTTGGTCGAGTATTTCTATCGCGAAGCGATGCGTCTTCAGGAAAACGCCGGCCGCGGCACGCAAGACCTCGAAACCTGCTTCCGCTACCCCGGCCCGAAGCCGCAAAACCGAGAAAACGGCATCGTGATGCTCGCCGACGCCGTCGAAAGCACAAGCCGGTCGCTGACCCAGCCGACGCCCGCCGGTTTGCAAAAGCTGGTCCACGATTTGCTCATGAAGCGCTTGCTCGACGGTCAGTTCGAAGAAAGCGGACTCACCCTTACCGAACTGCGCCTGATTGAAGAAAGCCTCGTCAAATCGCTTACCGCGCTCTTCCATGCCCGAATCAAGTACCCCGAACCGGAAGAGAACTCCGCCGCAGCCTGAGATGCCTGGTCGCGCTCTGGCGTTATCATGACATCCGAAGGCGCTAGTTCTATCATGATCTTGCAAGTAGCCGTGATACTCGAACGGGATGTCCTCATGCGCGCCGCATTTTGGTGTGCCCTCACGATAGTTTCCATTCCGACCATAAGCCTTGGGCAAACCAGCGACGAGGGGTGGGAATTGCTCCTCGACGGCAAAACATCCTTGCCTTTGGAGCACGCGAAATTCACCGCCGGGACGCGCCCACTGGCGTGGTTGGCTGCGGACGGCGCCGCACCAAAAAAGGGAAAATCCGCGCCAGCGCCGGAGTATCTGGAGTTTCGCGAGGAGAATTCGACGTCATTTAAGGACGGCATCGTCACCCTGGTCCCCCTCAGCAGCGTGTTGCGTCTGGAGTATGTTCCCGAAAAGAAGCAAGTTCGTGTCACCGTCAAGGCGGCCGACGGCGAACAGGTCCTCGTGGGGCCCACCCGCTACGTCGGCGTCAACAAGTTCAACGTGGAAGGCAGTGTCGCCCCTGCCCGGGTACCGGTGGCGGGTGACGTACAGTTTCACGACGGATTGATGAAAACGCCGTTCCTCGGTTTCGCCCGGAAGACCGCCAAACCGGTGCCGGCGCCGACAGGCCGGCGAGCAGTGGTCGTGGGCCAAGATGTCGTCGCCAAAAAGAATGATGCGGAGGCCGTGAGGCACCCCGTGCATGACCTCGTGCCGTTGTATCGCGTCGGCGCGGGGCAGCAGCTCGCCAAGGTGTTGATGTTTCAAAAAGTAGGCCAGCTCGACACGGATCGGATTGTTGGCATGCGGCATGTGCCTTTGGCCGACAAGAAGCCGACGGCATCGCGTGAGTATGAAGTGACCGTGACCGGCGGCGAGAAGCAGCGCTTGAGCCTGCTCGACGAGACCGTGCTCGGCGACAATCAAAAGGCGAAACTGATTGGTCTGGTCGGCCGTGTTCCGGCGGGCTACAAGCTGTTTCCACCGCATACGATCGCTGAGGTGCTGTTTGACGCACCGTAGCGAATCACCGAACCATCAACATGGCT
>JANWVS010000081.1 GCA_025056835.1 Gemmataceae bacterium
AGATCGTGGTGCATGGAGTCATTGTACGCCGGTCGCCGCCGCGGCACCGCGCCATCCGCTGCCGCCGTGGATCGCCGACGACCATCGCCGCCGTCCGCCGGGTGGGTTCGGTGCCGCCGATTGCTGCCGGGGTCCGTTGCCCTGGGAGCGAACTTCGCTGGCGCCCGTGTCGGCACGCCGCAACCGAAGTCCGCTCCCGCGGCGTTTGGCACCGTCGGCCGCGGCGACGGCGCTGCTTACTTGGTTTCGAGTTTCTTGATGATGGCCGCGACCCGCTTCGGATCCTCGCCGGCCTTGCCGACGCTGTCGATGGCAGCGATGGTGCCGGCCTTGTCGATCACCACGGTCCACCGGGCGATGGTCACGCCGCGCGGGGCCTTCCCTTTTTTGCCGTCGGCGTCGATGATCGGGGATTCGCCTCCCTTGTTGACCGGCACGCCGAAGAGCTTGGCGATTTGTCCTTTCTCATCCGCCAAGAGGGTGAAGTTGAGCTTGTGGTAGCTCTTGAACAGCTTGTGCGTGCTCACCGAATCGCCGCTGATGCCGACGATTTCCACGTCCTTGCTGGCCGATTTCTCGATCTCATCGCGGTAGCCGCAGGCCTGGGCCGTGCAGCCGCCGGTGAAGTCGGCGGGATAGAAATACAGCACGACGATCTTCTTGCCGACGTAGTCGGTCGATTTCCAGGGCTTCCCGGTGTCGTCGATGCTTTCGAACACCGGCGCCTTGTCGCCGACCTTGAGAGCTTTGCCCGTAGTTTTTTCTTGCCCGAACATGGCGGCACGGCCCAACACCCCGACGCCCACGAGGGCGACGGCCAACGACAACCAACGCATGAGAAGTACCTCCACAGGCGGTTTGCCCCGAACCAGGCCAGGTGGGATTTCATCGGCCCAGGGGCATCGTTACAATAACGCCGGTCGTCCACGGCGTCAACCCGCCCAGGCAACGCGAGGCTGCTCATGCTCGGCATAACGCTCAACCCTCGGCAATTTCTCGATCGCGTGGCCGCGGAACTGGCCCGCATCGATCCCGCCCAGCTCCAGGAACTGGCCGACGTCATCTACGAACGCTACGTCTCGGGGCGCATGGTGTTCGTCTGCGGCAACGGCGGCTCCGGATCCAACGCTTCGCATTTCTGCGAAGACCTCGGCAAATGCACCCTCCGCCGCGAAGACTACGACAACGACAAAAAGAAGCGCCTCCGCATCCTCAGCCTCACCGACAACACCCCCTACATCCTCGCCTGGGCCAACGACGAAGGCTTCGACCGCGTCTTCGTCGAACAACTCAAGAACCTCGCCCAGCCGGGCGACCTGCTGGTAGCCATCAGCGGCTCCGGCAACAGTCCCAATGTCCTCAAGGCCGTCGAATGGGCCAATCGCAACGGCCTGACGACCTTCGGCTGCACCGGATTTTCCGGCGGCAAGCTCAAGGCCCTCGCCCACCGCAACCTGCACGTGCCCCTCGACGACATGGGAATCGTCGAGTCGATCCACCTGACGGCGTTTCACTGGATCGTCGACGACTTACACCGCCGCATCTCGCTGCATTAGCCGCGCGGCTTGGCCGCTGCAACGAGGATCACCCGTGGCCGATCTCTCGCCGTTCGATCTGTCGCTGACCGACCCGCGCCACCCTTTTCATCTGATGCACATGGGGATGGCCCTCGACGAAGCCCAGGCGGCGGCCGACGAAGATGAAGTCCCCGTCGGCTGCGTGATTGTCTCGCTCCAGCACGGCGTGATCGCCGCGGCCCACAATCAACGCGAACAACTCCACGATCCGACGGCCCACGCTGAAATGGTGGCCATTACCCAAGCCGCGGCCGCGCTCCGCAGCTGGCGCCTGGAGCACTGCATCTTGTACGTTACCTTGGAACCGTGTCCCATGTGCGCCGGCGCGATCGTGCTGGCGCGGCTGCCGATGGTCGTGTATGGCTGCGCCGACCCCAAGGCCGGCGCCTGCGATACCCTCTATCAGATCACCAACGATCCGCGGCTCAACCACCGGGCACGGGTCGTCGGCGGTGTCTTGGCCGAGGCTTGCGGCAATCTCCTCAGCGACTTCTTCGCCAGCAAGCGCCGGCGCCGCGGCCTGTAGCGACTTTGCCGGAATCCCGCTCGCTCCAAAACCGCGCCGCCGGCACTTTGTCTCAAGAAACCGTGGGAAGCGCCGCCGGGTCGTGGTAAACTGGCATCATGCCGGTTCGGTCGGCAACCGAGCCGGGCCCGTGCGGCCTTGCCGCGATGTCCACGAGGAGGCTACCTGCCATGGCGCGAACCTGGTTGCTCGGCGGTCTGTTGATGTTGCCGCTGGGAGGGTGGGCGGTAGGCCAAACGGACGGCCGGGTGCTCACGTCGCCGACCGTGCCGCGCCGCGAGATCCTCGAGCGCCTCGGCTTGGAACTGGCCTGGCGCACGCACATTCGTTTCCAGGGCGGCCGCGATGGTTTGTTCGGCGTGCAAGTGATTCCCGGTCCGCGCGGCCCCGACCTGCTCGTGCAAACCCGGGCCGGCGCCGTCCTGCTGTTCGATGCCGAGACCGGCGACCTCCGTTGGCGCATGGCGTTGGAGGGCACGGTCTTGGCCGCCGCCGGTTTCAACACCCGCTCGATTTTCGTGGCCCGCGGCAGTCAGCTTTACGTGCTCAGCCGCCGCAACGGCATGCACCGCATTTATGCGACGCAGCCTGGCTATCCCGAACCGGTCATGGGCTACACCCTGCCGGCGACGCCCAGTGCTCCCCTGGTGGCCGACGACGCCGGCTTGTTCGTGGCCATGGGACAGCGGCTGACCGCTTACGTCCATCCGGAATTCCAAAAGACCATCGAGTTTGTGAAGATGGAACGCGACAAGCGCCTGGAGGCGACCCAACCCGACGTCGAGCCGTCGCCGCTGGACATCGACAAACTCAAGGCGAAGGAGCGTGCCGGGTTGCTAGAGGCCCTGGAAAAGATTCACGCCGCTGCCGACAAGCCGCCGGTCGAGATCAGCAAGGGCACCACCGTCCAACCGGTGGAGTTGTGGTCGTATTACACCCGGGCTACGGCCATTCAGCAGCCGCCGCTGACGACGTATGAGCAAGTCAACGTGGTCACGACCGACGGCATCTTCGTCGCCCTGAATCGCTTCGAGCTGTTTCAAAACTTCGAATTCAAGACGCAAGGCAACGTCTCGGCCCCGATGAACCAATATGGCCTGACCGCCTACGTCGGCTCCGATGACTTTTCGCTCTACGCCTTCGGCATGCACTCGGGAAAAATTCTCTGGCGCTTCATCGCCGAGGCGCCGATCGAGCGCCGGCCGGAAGTGACGGACCGCGACATTTTCGTCACGGCCAGCGGCGTCGGCATGTATCGTCTGGAGCGCGAGACGGGTCGCAAAATCTGGCTCAATCGCCGCGCCGAACAATACCTGGCCTCGAACCCCAAGTTCGTCTATGCCGTCGATCGGCAAGGCTTTCTCCTGGTCATCGACGCCGAACGCGGGGCCACCATGGCCGTCTGGGACGCGCGCGACTGGACCGTGACCGTGGCCAACGAATGGACCGATCGCTTTTATCTGGCGGCGACCGACGGCCAGTTGATCTGCCTGCGGCATCGCGACCTGGCTTCGCCCGTGACCAGCCGCACCTACTTTACCCTCAAGCGCGAGGAACCCAAAAAGATCGTCGAGCCGAAGAAAGACAACGGCGACAAGAAGGAACCTGAGAAGAAGGACGACAAGGCCGGCCTCGGGGCCTTGCGGCCGCCCGGCCGAGCGAGCGGCGATGTCGTCGGGCCGGCCTGGTCGGAGTTGATGGTCGTCCGCCGCCCACCCGGCGTGGACGCCCCATGGCGTCCGCGCTGACCGGGCGGCGCAGCAGCGCCGCGACTTAGGCTGGAGCGCCACGACTTAGCGGCGGCGGAAGGCGGCGCCAGGGCCGCGCTGGAGGGCCGCGCTGGCGGTCGCGGCGGCCGGCGGCCCTCTCACAGCGCCAAGGGAAGATGAACGACGGTCCCTTCCTCCGCACTGAGGGCCACGGCCTCGGTGAATTCCATGTACTGCACGCCGGTGGCAAAATCGGTGAAGCGGATCGGCGCCCCGGTGCGGATGGCCTCGACGAACTCCTCCTCGACGCGCCAACGGCCTGCCTTGTCGGCGGGGATGGGGATGTCGCGCAATTCGTCGGCGGTGCTCGCCGCTGCGTGCCGCCGACTCGCCCCGCGGATGCGGTCGTGGAGCAGGTCGTAGAAAAGCGCTCCTTCGCTGCCGAACAGTTGGATGTCCATCGCCTGCCCGAAGGGAGTGGCGCCGCTGAGGTGATACGTCGCGCGGGCGCCGCCTTCGAGCACCGCCAAAACCTGGACGCTGTCGGGCGTGCCGACGGGCCGGCGCACGCCGCTTTGCGGGTCGATCCGGCTGGCGACATGGGCATGCACCTGGGCCAGCACGCGCACCGGCGGCGGCACCCAGCGCAGCAACGTCTCGTGCAAAATCCCCAAAAGGAGCATGTTGTAGCCGGACAGGGCGGCGTCCTGGCGCCACGACAGCGGCGTGGCCGGATCGGCGAGGGACGCGTTCATGGCGCGCACGTGGACTTCTCGCAGTTCGCCCAAGAAACCGGCCTCGAGCAATTCGCGCATGACCTGATGACCGGTCAGGCCGAACGGGCTGGGCACCACCTGCGTCACCAGCTCCGGATGGGCCCGCGCCGCCTGAAGCATTTGATGCGCCTCGGCGGCGTTCATGCTCAACCGGGCCTCGGTCAAGACATGCTTGCCCATTTCGAGGGCCGCCAGCGTGATCGGACAGTGCAAATACGGCCAGGTGCCGATGACGACGGCATCAATGTCCGGATCGGCGACCAGTTCCTGCCAGGCGCTGTAGGTGCGGGGAATGGCGAATTCGCGGGCGACGGCGGCGGTGGACTCGGGCCGGCGATTGCACACGCCGAGAAGCTCCACGCCGGCGATGGCCCGCAACCCGGGGATGTGCCGAAGCCGCGTGTTGGCCCCGGCGCCGATCAAGCCGATGCGAAGGGGATTGCTCATAGGCTAAGTCGCTTGGGGCGGGACCGCTCGTCGCAGCGGTCGCAGCTATCTTAGTGGCCGCAAGTCGCGGTGCAATGAGCGGCACCGCCGCCTATAATGCCGCCAGAGGCTCGATATGCCCGCCCCGCAGAGGGAACCAGGATCCATGTCGCGCAAAAGCCCCGCCGGGGCAAGTCCTGCCGGCCGTCCGCCTGTCGGGAAGGAAAGCGAACCGGTGACCGTCCCGGACTTTGTGGCGGCCAAGGCCCAAGGCCGACGCTTGGCGACGCTCACGGCCTACGATTACACTATGGCCCGGCTGCTCGACGCGGCGGGCGTCGACGCCATCCTCGTCGGCGATTCGCTGGGGATGGTGGTTCAGGGCCACGAGACCGCCCTGCCGGTCACGCTGGAGGAAATGATTTACCACACCCGGCTCGTGGCCCGCGGCGTGCAGCGCGCCTTGTTGATCAGCGACCTGCCCTTCATGAGTTATCAAGTCAGCCCGCAGCAAGCGCTGGCCAGCGCCGGCCGACTCGTTAAGGAAGGGGGCGCCCACGCCGTCAAGGTCGAAGGGGGGCTGCGCTGCGTGCCCGCCATCGAAGCCATCGCTGCCGCCGACATCCCCGTCATGGGGCATATCGGCCTGACCCCGCAATCGGTACGCCGCCTCGGCGGCTTCCGCGTGCAGCGCGACGAACCGAAGCTCATCGCCGACGCGCAAGCGGTCGAAGCGGCCGGGGCGTTCGCCATCGTCGTCGAATGCGTGCCGAGCGCCACCGCCGAAAAAATCACCGCGGCCGTCAAGATCCCGACCATCGGCATCGGTGCCGGTCCCGGCTGCGACGGCCAGATCCTCGTCAGCCACGACCTGCTCGGTCTGTTCGATGACTTCAAACCCCGTTTCGCCAAGCGTTACGCCGACCTGGGCCGCGAAATCCTCAAAGCCGTCGAAACCTACGTGCGGGAAGTCCGCGACGGCACCTTTCCCGACGCCGACCACGCCTTTCGCTAAGCGGCGCCTCCGCGGCGCTGGACGCTGGGGGGAAGTTGCCGATCGACCGCGGCAGCGCTACAACAAAAGACACCCGGCAAGTCACCCGCTTTTCGATTCGTTTCCAGGTGCTTCGATGCGCATCCATGTACTAGTCCTGTTGGTGCTCGTTGGTTTGTTGGTACCGGCTGCCGCCCAACCGGGTGGCGGCAAAAAGCTCGACCCCGCCGCCTTGGAAGCCCTCAAGCAAAAGTTAAGCACCGCCACCAAGCCCGGCGAACTGAGAAAATACGACGACGTCATCACCAAGGACGCCAAAACGTTGCCGGGCGTCTTCGCCGTCCATCGCCTCGACGACAAAATCTACTTCGAGATCCCGCAAGAAGCCCTCGGCCGCCTGATGCTCTGGCAGATCGAGGTCGCCAAAGGCCCGTCCGGCGTCAGTTGGGGCGGCAAGTCGCTGGGCCATCGCGCCGTTCGCTTCGAGCGCCGCGGCAACAAAATCTACCTGTGGCACGCCTCCTTCGACCGCCGGGCCGACGGCCAGGCCATTCAGCGGGCCGTCGAATCCGCCAACATGGATGCGATCATCTACCACTTCAACGTCGAGGCCGAAGGCAAGGACCGCGCGGCGGTGATCAACGCCACGGCCCTGTTCATGACCGACATCCCGGACTTCTCCGTCAAAGGGGCCGTCGGCGGCGGCAGCAGCATCGACGACGCCCGGTCGTATCTCGAAGAAGTCAAGGCCTTCCCCACCAACATCGAAGTCCGCGCCTTGCTGACCTTCCGCGGCGGCGGCGTCCCTTTTGCCCTGGGTAAGAAAGGACCGATCGAGATTCCCGCCGGCGGCAGCAGCCGCAGCTACACCGCCGTGGTCCATCACAGCCTGACCATGCTGCCGGAGCGGCCGATGATGGGGCGGCTCTTTGACCCGCGGGTCGGCTATTTCGTGGAATCGTTCGACGATTACAGCGCCAGCAAGACCTGGGTCGTCAATCGCAAGTTCATCGCCCGCTACCGGCTCGAGAAAAAAGACCCGATGGCCGAGGTGTCCGAGGTGGTCAAGCCGATCACCTTTTACCTCAGCCGCGAGATTCCCGAAAAGTGGGCCCCGTACCTCAAGCAAGGCGTCGAGGATTGGAAACCGGTCTTCGAAAAGGCCGGCTTCAAGAACGCCATCGTCTGCCGCGAGGCGCCGACGCGCGCCGAAGACCCTCATTGGGACCCCGAAGACGCCCGCTACTCGGTGATCCGCTGGGTCGCCGACCGCACGCAAAACGCCATGGGGCCGCACGTCCACGATCCCCGCTCCGGCGAGGTCATCTCGGCCCACATCATCTTCTGGCACGACATCGTCAAACTCGTCCAGCAGTGGTATTTCGTGCAATGCGGCGCCCAAGACCCGCGCTGCAAAAAGCTGCCGTTGCCCGACGACGTGATCGGCGAACTGCTCCGCTACGTCGCCGCCCACGAAGTCGGCCACACCCTGGGTCTGCGCCACAATCATCGGGCCAGCTCGGCCTACACGATCGAGCAATTGCGCGACCCTAAGTTCACCGAAAAATACGGCACCGTGGCGTCGATCATGGCCTACGGGCGCTTCAACTACGTCGCCCAGCCGGAATATAACGTCAAACGACTGATTCCCGTGATCGGCCCGTAT
>JANWVS010000082.1 GCA_025056835.1 Gemmataceae bacterium
CACTGCCGCATGTGGCCGGCGAAATCGACCATCACGCTCCAGGGACCTACCATGATGAGGTCGTCGCCGCCGGCAAAGATGGTGTAAATCGGCTGCCACTGGCTACCGGAGGCCGACAATTCCCGCCTCAGGCGACCGGCAAAGAACTCGTCCAGTCGGTCACTCAGTTCGCGCATCCCGTCGAGGCCGCCGGTGTTCAGCAGTCGCTCGAACTGGACGCCGAGCGAATCAGCATCGGCCTTCAGTACGGCTAGCAGTTGATCGCCTTGGGCCTGCTTAGCCAATTCCGTGAACCAGACGGGTGTACCTTGGTCATCAGTTGGCACATGGGCCATCAGCCGGCGCTGTACAAACTGGTCGGGCGGACACCAAGAGGGACGGGTTGCAGGATCACGGAGGTTTGCCACCGCCAGAGTTCCTGCCCCGACGGTGGTGCTTTCGGTCATCACCACGTCGATTCCCAGGTCGAGCACGTTCAGGTCGGCCGTTGCTGGAGTATCTCGGACCACCAGCCAACGGGCGCGGGGCAACTGTCGACCAAGTTGGCCATTCTTAAAGCACGCCTCACAAACCAGACGTCGCACTCCGTCTGGATTAGTTTCCTCCGTGGTTGCCGGTGCGTGGTGGCACAGGCTGCACGGCGTGTCCAACGGATCGAGGATCAGTTTCGAATTGGTCCAACTGGTTCCTGGCCTCGGCACCCACGGTTTAGCTTTTTTCTGCTGCAGTTGTTGCTGTGCCGCCTCATAGGCTGCGAGCTCAGAACCAGCATAGTCAGCCCAGGCCAGCGTGAGACGCAATCCGCCTTGGGTTTCCTTTCGGAGCCAAGCGTTGATCGTCTCCTCCTCAGTTGTCAGCACGCCGTCCGCAGTGTTGGCACCAGCACCACGCAACGTAAACTTTCCCGCGCCGCAGAGCAAGACTGTTTCTGGTCCCCACCCTAACGCCCGACGAACGCGGAGCGCCGCGGCCTCGGCAATCAGTTGCACGAAAAATGAACGAGCCCGCAGGCGACGCGCTTGGCCACCGCCCTCTGTGGCCACGTCGAAGATATAGTTTTGAATACCCGAGATGTCGCCGAGAACGATCATCGCCACGCTCTCAGAAGCCAACGATGTTTCGTCGATCCTCTCAATATACGGATTCAAGCAAGTAATTATAATCGCGATGGCTTATGTCCAGAACAACTCGCCGCCACGCTGATGGTCAACTACCTCGCGCGCTAGTACCCCGGCGCTCCGCGGCGGGAGTTGCCCTCCCAAGTACCCCGCTGCGCCGCGGCGGAGATTGGCCAAGGGCAAAGCTGTCGCGGCCACTCACTGCTATAGCGAAAGAACGCGACGATCGGCAGCTGCTTTCCAAAGCCTTCGCCGCCTGCCGACAGACCCCTGGCAATCAGCGAAAACTCAGCAGAGTCGCGCCTTGACAAATCCTCCGTCATCCGCGACGATAAGGGTGCGGAGCTTATCCTACCATCCCGCCTGCTGAATTTCGCGTCCCGCCTTGATGTTGCGCGAGGATTGTCATGCCATTGCCGCGTCGTATTCCTGGCTGGGCGGTTATCATTCTGTGGAGCAGCCTGCCGGTGTCGGCACCATGTCAGGATCAACCGACCCCGAAGGCCGTGCCGCCGAGTGCGCCGCTCAGCGAGGTCGTCATTTACCCGGCGAAAATCCAACTCGAGGGCCCGCGCGACGAGCAACGCCTTGCGGTGCTGGGCGTATACGCCGACGGCCGCAGTTGGGATCTGAGCCGCGACGCACAGCTGCTCAGTGGAGACCCCAAAGTTGCGGTCGTCGAGCAAGGTGTCGTTCGACCGGTGGCCGATGGCGAGACGGTCGTGACGATCGCGGTCGCAGGTCGCAGCCAAAGCGTTCCCGTGAAAGTGGTGAGGGCCGGAATCGACAGGCCGATCGAGTTTACGCGGGAGATTGTGCCGATTCTCACCAAGGCGGGGTGCAACATGGGAGCATGCCATGGCGCGCAGCACGGCCGCGGCGGCTTCAAACTCAGCTTGCTCGGTTTCGATCCGCTCTTCGATTACTCCCAGATTGTGCAAAGCGCCGAGGGCCGCCGCATCGTCGTGTCCGATCCCGAACGGAGCATCCTATTGCAGAAACCGATCCTGGCAATGGAGCACGGCGGCGGCGAACGCTTCAAGGCCGGCTCACGCGAGTATCGATTGCTTCGCCGCTGGCTGGAAGACGGCGTGCCGGAACCGAGCTTGAACGATCCGGAAACCGCTGCCATTGAAATCTGGCCGCCGCGGCGCCGCATGGTTCCCGGGGAACAACAACAGATTCTCGTCAAGGCGATCTGGAAAGACGGCCGCGTCCAAGACGTAACCGCTACGGCGGTTTTCGACACGCTCAACGATGGCGTGGCGACGGTGTCGTCCAGCGGGCTGGTCACCGTCAAGGGGCGCGGCGAAACCCACATCATGGTCCGTTTCTGCGGCCAAGCCAATGTGTTTCACGTGACTTCGCCCTATGCGCAGATCGACCCATATCCGGCGTGGGCCACGAACAATTTCATCGACGAAAAGTTGCTGTTGCAGTGGAAGGCGCTGGGCCTGACGCCGTCGCCGGATTGCACCGACGAAGAGTTTTTCCGCCGCATTCACCTCGATGCCATCGGCACGTTGCCGACACCCAACGAGGTGCGAGCCTTCCTGGCCGACCAATCGCCGGACAAGCGAAGCAAAGCCATCGACCGCGTGCTCGAGCGCCCCGAGTTTGTGGACTTCTGGGCCCTCAAATTCGGCGATTTGCTCCGCATCAGCCGCGATCAGATGCAAGAGCGGGGCATGTGGAGCTTTCACAACTGGGTGCGCGGCCAAATCCGCGACAAGAAGCCGCTGGATGAGATGGTCCGCGACATTATCACGGCCGAAGGAAGCACCTTCAGCGAAGGCCCAGCGAATTTCTATATGACTTCGCGCGTCCCGAGCGATTGGGCCGAGACCGCCTCGCAACTCTTTCTCGGCGTCCGCATCGGTTGTGCCAAGTGCCACCACCATCCGTTCGAGAAATGGAGTCAGGACGATTATTATGGCATGACCGCATTCTTCGTCCGCCTCGGCACCAAGCCAAGTCAGGAGTTTGGATTGTTCGGCCGAGAACAAGTGGTTTACTTGAAAAACTCCGGGGAACAAACCCATCCCCGCAAAGGCAGCGTGGTCAAGCCCCGACCGCTGGATGGTCCGGAAATGACGGATCCGATCGATCGGCGCGTCAAGCTGGCGGAGTGGCTGACCGCCCCTGAAAATCCTTACTTTGCCCGAAACTGGGCCAATCGTTTCTGGGGCTACTTGATGGGCCGCGGCCTCGTCGAACCGTTGGATGACGTTCGGGCGACGAACCCGCCGAGCAATCCGGAGTTGCTCGACGCCCTTGCCCAAGAGTTGGTGCGCAGCAAATTCGATATGCGCCATCTTCTTAAGACAATCATGAAGTCGCGGGCCTACCAGCTGAGCGCGAAAGTCACCGAAGGCAATCAAGCGGATGGCCAGAACGTCCACTACGCTCGGTTCACGGTGCGCCGCCTCACGGCAGAGCAACTCGCCGACGCCATCGACCAAATCACCGGCACACAAGAGAAATATCCCGGCTTGCCGCTGGGCACGCGCGCCATCCAGTTGCCGGACGCCGAAGTCAAGTCGTATTTCCTCGATGTCTTCGGTCGGCCGCCGCGGCAGATCACCTGCGAATGCGAACGCACAACGCAGCCCAACATTGCGCAGGCGATGCACCTGCTCAACGGGGCGGCACTCAACAAAAAGATCGGCGCCGCGAGCGGACGGATCGAGACCCTGCTCAAGGCCGAGAAGTCGCCGGCCGAAATTTGCGATGAATTATATCTCGCTTCCCTGGGCCGCCTGCCGCATCCCGACGAACGGCAGCGGGTTCTCGGGTGGCTCGACCGCGCACCGACGACGCGCGACTGGGCCCAAGATCTGCTCTGGGTCCTGCTGAATTCGCGCGAATTTCTGTTTAACCATTAAGAAGCCGCGGGCGATTCGGGAACGCGCAACCCGGACGGCATGCGGGCAAGGCCGTCGCCGGGCGTCACTCGTTGACGACCACCGTTTCGACGGCTTGTAACACGTCGTTGGTTGCGTCGTCTTGAACAAAGGCGGCCACGCGAAGATCCTTGAAACGCATCGGCCGCTGCCCATCCGGAAACGGCGCCTCGTTTTTGCTGAAATCATCGAGGTAACGGTGCAGGGTGCGGCGCAGATCGGCGAGATCAACGGTCACGCTGTGCTCGACTTCTTTTTTCAGCAAAGCGATCCCCGCCGGGCCACCGGGCAAGGCGCGCACGACGCGATGATGATACAACATCCCGTTGCGGGCCTTGTAGCGCACCCAGTCTTCCACCAAGGCGAGCCGCAGGCGGACCGTCTCGCCGGTTTTGTCCAGCCGCGCGACCGTGGCATGGATCGTGATTTTATCTCCTTTGCGGATCGCTTTAGCTGAAATCTGCGCCCCTGCGGGTTTTTCGAGCAAAGGCTCCAAGGCATCGCGATATTCCCTGTATTTCTCCTCGGCGTCGCCGCGTTCACCGCCGCCTTGCACGTTCTTGTCGGGTTTCCCGTTGAAATAAATCATGGGGGTGCCGCGAAGCGTGCGGCCATAGTAGTCGGCGCGTTTTTGCACATCATCGTTGCACAGGGCATCAGGACCGGGAACGTGGATGTGGTATTGCAGCAAGACGAGGTCCGTCGACGGAAACGACTTTTCCAAGGCATCGAAGGCCAGGTCGGCGGCGACACACGGCGGACACATCGCCCCGGTAAAAAGCTCGACCAGTACCGCCCGGTCGCTCTTGCCTTGCCGTCCCTTGAATTTGGCCGGCGCAAAGTCGAGGGCCGTCTTGGAGTAGTCGGCGAAAGCGGCGTCTTCGAGTTTTTCAAGGCGAGCCTCGATGTCTTTGAGTTTCGCGGGCGGGGCCGAGTTCGCCAGGGCCGCTTGCAAGGTCAGCAAGAATTGCATTTGTTGCGCGGGCGGGGCCTTGGGGTCGAACAAGGCCTCGACCCTCTCGGCCACCTCGGCGGACAACGCAGCATAGTCCTTCTCGGCGGCCAGCGCTGCCATGAACTGAGCGGCCACGGCGAAGTGCAACCGCGGTCCGTACGTCTCCGCCGTACGCAGCGCCGATTCGACCCAGTCGCGCACCTCCTTGAGCGCCACCTTCCGTTCTTTTGCTTGTTTGATCAACTCGAGCACGGCGCCGAAAACACGCGGATCGTTGGGGGTCCGCGTCACGATCTCCCGATCCAGCTCGAAAGGATCGCGCGCGGTCGTGGCCTCCAAGAAGGCCGGGATCGTTCGCCCTTCGCGGGTGATGGAACCCAGTACTTTTTTTGCCCCGGCCCGCGGCAGCCGCGCCTCGAACTGAAATCGAAGACCGCCGCGGATGAGCAGATCAAACTGCACCAGTTCGCCGACTTTGAGGTCGGTTAATTTCGTCTCAGGGACTTCCTTGAGTCCCTGCGCCACGCCGGACCATTTTCCTCCCCGGTTTTCGAAGCCGATCAACCAGAGATTGGCCAACTGTCCTTCCTCGATCAGCACAAGTTTCCAATGGCCGACGAGGGTCTCCTCGCCCGCCCGACTGGTTGGCATGGCCAGCGCGAGCGCGGTAAACACGACAAGAACAGCTAATTGGCGCATGGGTGATGTCCTTAATGAACCATCTCGGCGAACCTCACTTTCATCAGCTTATGAACAATCCGGCGCTCCGCCCCCGGCTTGACCGCACGAATTTCCCGGCTAATCTTTAGACAGCATTTCGCCCTGGGATGTGCGTGATGACCGACGCCGCCGAGACGACCTCTACGGGTAGCACTGATGCCGCCGCGCCTCCGCTCGTGTTCACATTTGCCGGCCGCACGATCACCGCTCGAGCGGGCCAGAGCGTCGCCGCCGCCTTGTACGCCGCTGGTCAGCGCATCTTTTCCCGCAGCTTCAAATACCATCGCCCGCGGGGTTTGTTTTGCGCCTCCGGCGATTGTCCCAACTGCCTGATGCAGGTTGACGGCCGGCCGAACGTCCGCACGTGTATGGAACCAGTCCGAAGCGGCATGGTGGTGGCCCCGCAGAACGCCTGGCCGTCGCTCGGCTTCGATCTCCTCCGCCTCTTCGACTATTTGAGCTGGTTCCTCCCGGTCGGTTTCTACTATCGCCGATTCCACAAACCTCGATGGGCCTGGCCGTGGTTCGAGCGCTTGCTTCGCCGCCTCGCTGGGTTGGGAACCATCGACGTGCAGGCTCGGCCGGCAAACGAATCGGCTGTCGTTCACCTGCAAGCGCAGGTCTGTGTCGTGGGCGGAGGCCCCTCGGGCATTACCGCGGCTTTGGAACATGCCCAACGCGGAGCCGAGGTATTATTGTTGGAGCGATCGCCGCGACTGGGCGGGCATTGGCTGTTCGACCGGCCCGCCGGCCCGGATCCTCTGCCGGAGCTGCTCGCCCACCTGCGCGCCTCTTCTCGAATTCGAGTCGAAACCGGTGCCCAGGCCTTTGGTCTTTACGAGGGCCGCTTGCTCGGCGCGATCCAGGCCGACCGTCTCCTCAAAGTGCGCGCCGGTCAATTCGTGCTTGCCACCGGGGCGCGGCAACGGCCCCTGGAGTTTGCCAACAACGATCTGCCCGGCATCATGCTCAGCGATGCCGTGCTGCGATTGGGATTTGGCGACGGCGTTCGCGCCGGCCGACGAGCAGTGGTACTCACGAATCACGACGAAGGATGGCGGCACGTGCCCGAGCGGCTGCATGAATTGGGTATCGAAGTCGTTGCGGTCGTCGATGTCCGTCGTGCGCCGGTTGCGGCCCCTATCGGCACCATCTGGCCGATCTGGCCCGGTTATGCCGTTTTACGAGCGCTCGGCACCCGTCGTGTGCGAGCCGTCGAAATCGCGCGGCGCGGTCCCGATGGACGCACCGATCCCGGCTCGGCCCAGACCATTTCGTGCGATCTCGTGTGCCTGGCGACCGAGCGCCATCCGGCTCACGAGTTGGCCTTGCAAGCGGGAGCGCGCTACGCCTACCAGGCAGGGGTCTGGCAGATGGAGCAGGACGTGCCGGAAGTAATTTGCGTAGGCCGGGCTGCCCACCGCGCGGCGCCGCGACCCGACGGTAGCGAGCCGGATCTCCGGCAGATCCGGGGCGGCAAGCGTTTCGTTTGTTTGTGTGAAGACGTCACCGTCAAGGATCTGGCCCAAGCGGTGGCCGAGGGATTCGACCATGTCGAAACGCTGAAGCGTTACACCACGATCGGGATGGGGCCGTGTCAAGGGAAAATGTGTGGGCTGCAAGGTGTCGAGGAATGTGCAAATCTGACCGGGCGGACCAAGGAGCCGTTGGCAGTGACGACGGCGCGGCCGCCGTTGGTGCCCGTGGAACTGGCCGTGTTGGCAGCCGAGACCCGACACCAACCGGTGCGGCGCACGCCCTTGCACCATTGGCATGCTGCCGCCGGGGCCAAATGGCTGGCTGCCGGTCAATGGCAACGACCCGAAACTTACGGCGACGCTGCCGCCGAGGTTCGGAATGTTCGCCAGCATGCGGGGCTGATCGATGTCAGCACCTTGGGCAAAATCGAACTGGTCGGCCCCGACGCCGTCCCACTGCTC